>CAYWIR010000027.1:0-13166 GCA_964458375.1 uncultured Neptunicoccus sp. | reverse complement strand
GCGGCGCTGAAGACCAACTATTCACTCGCGTTTTTGAATTTTGGTCAGTCCATGTTGATCACAGGTGGCTTGGTCATCGTGATGGTTATGGCGGCGATTGGTGTGCAGAACGGGGAATTGTCTGTGGGTGATTTCGTCATGGTGAACGCCTACATGATCCAGATCACCATGCCGCTTAACTTCCTTGGGACAGTGTATCGTGAAATCCGTCAGGCCTTGGTGGATATGGGTGAAATGTTTGACCTGTTGGAACAACCAGCCGAGGTGAAAGACAAACCAGATGCCAAAGAGTTGGATGTCACGGGGGGGCTTATTCAATTTAAGGCGGTTGATTTTGGCTATGACGCAGACCGCCAGATTTTAAAGACGTTGGATTTGGATGTGGCACCCGGGCAAACCGTAGCCGTGGTTGGGCCGTCAGGATCGGGCAAATCCACCATCGGCCGGTTGTTGTTCCGTTTTTATGATGTGAACGACGGTTCGGTTTCGATTGATGGGCAAGACATTCGCGATATTACGCAGACGTCTTTGCATGATGCCTTGGGGATCGTTCCCCAAGATACCGTGCTGTTTAACGACACCATTGGATACAACATCGCCTATGGGCGCGAGGGCGCGACCCGTGATGATGTTATCGCGGCTGCAAAGGCTGCGAAAATCCATGACTTTGTGACGGACCTGCCAGATGGATATGAAACCACGGTTGGGGAGCGCGGTTTGAAGCTGTCAGGGGGCGAAAAGCAACGGGTTGGCATTGCGCGGACTTTGTTGAAGAACCCGCCTATCTTGCTGCTGGATGAGGCGACATCGGCGCTGGATACCGAAACCGAGCGGGACATTCAGGACAGCCTGAAGGCCATGGGGCAGGGGCGGTCTGTGATTACCATTGCGCACCGTCTTTCTACGATTGTGGATGCGGATAAGATTGTTGTGCTGGAAGGCGGGCAGTTGGTGGAGCAAGGCACCCATGATGAGCTGCTAGAGTTTGGTGGGCGATATTCCAGCATGTGGCACCGTCAGTTGGCGGATGAAGAAGAGGGGGATGCGCAGGTGGCTTAGCGCCCTGCGATCTGCATTTAGAAGAACCAGAATGTTAAACGGTGCGGAGCGATCCGCACCGTTTTTTATTCTGCGGCCTTCAGCGGGGTGATCGGCGTTGGCTTTGGGCTGTCGATCAACGGCTCTGGTCCATCATCCGCCACATCACCCCATGTCAGTTCTGCGTTGCGCAGTTTACGTGTGGCCTTACGCTGCACGCGGTTTTTCGCAACGGTCGAGGTGGCCCCAGCAAACAAAGCCCCGAGCGATGTGCCCGTGCCATAGGCCCCAGCCGAGATCCAAACACGGAAGGCGAGCATGGAAGGGGTAAAGACAAGGGTCAGCACCGTGGCAATACCAAGGCCGAACACAACGGCGGTGGCGAGTTGTTTCCACCAGAGCGCCGTTGGCGCATCAATCGCATAGCCACCATTTCCAAAGTCGATAGAGAGGCCGTACATCATCGGCGCTAGGCCCGCCATGGTCGTAATGGTGGTCAGAAGAACAGGGCGAATGCGGTCTTCTGCGGTACGCACAATAGCCTGTAATCGCGGCATGTAGCGGGCGTATTCTTGGTAGGTGTCGATCAAAACAATGTTGTTGTTCACCACGATCCCAGCAAGGGCAACGATGCCTGTCCCTGTCATAATGATTGAGAAAGTTTGATCCATCACCAACATGCCGATCAGCACACCTGTCGTTGACAAGATCACCGCCAACAGAACAAGGACCGAGTTATAGATCGAGTTGAACTGCGCCAGCAGGATCACGAACATCAGGCCAAGCGCCCCGATGAAGGCGTTCACAAGAAAGGCACCAGATTCTTCTTGGTCTTCCTGATCGCCTTCCCATTTCCACGTCACACCTTTGGGCAAAACGGCGTCTTCTTCGAACCATTTTGTCAGAGTTTCAATGGCGAGGGGCCCCGAGAAGGGTTTTGCCCCTGCGGCATCGGCATCCACAAATTCACCTTCGGCGTTCACGAACAATGTGCCGTTAACGTCCGATTTCACGTCAAAGTACCGTTCTGTGTCCGCGCGATCAATTTGGCCGAGTTTTGGAACAGGGGTGCGTGTGATGAAGTTGGACAGCGGGATCAGGCCCGTTGAGGTGCGTACGCGCAATGTGTCGATGGTTGATAGGATGCGGTCCTGTTCTGGTAAGCGGACGCGGATTTCAATTTCTTCGTCCGAAGAGTCGACGCGCATGGTATCGAGCAGGAGACCACGGGTCACAAGCTGCACCATGGCCCCAACAGAGAGCACATCTGCGCCGTAACGGCCTGCGCGTTCCACATCCACGTCGATTTGCCAGTCGATGCCTGGCAGGGGCCGTGTGTCTTCGATTTGGGTCAAGCCCTTTGTGGCTTCGAACTTGTTGCGCACAATTTCAGCGGCGGCCAGCAGGTCTTCCCAATCTTCGCCCTTTAGGCGCAGGTTTAGCGGCTTGCCCGAGGCGGGGCCCATGGCCTGTTCGGTGACTTCGGCTTGAATGCCAGGGATGTCCGCGATGCGGTTGTTGATTTCATCCAAAATGCCTTGGCCAGAGCCAATTGGGCGTTCGGACCAGTTCACCAGTTCGATTTGTACTTGGCCGATTGTGTCGATGGGGGGGGAGGCCCCGCCTGTATTTTGCGTCAACCCGCCTTCGCCAGCAAATGCAAATGTGCTTTCGATGTATTGAACATCGGCAAGGCGATCTTCGACCATTTTCAGCAGGCGGTCTTTTTCTTCGAGGGACAGGTTCCCGCGGGCGCGCACGTAGGCGTTGGCGCGTTCGGGTTCTGTGGTGACGAAGAACTCTACGCCTTTGGAGTTTTCGCCAAAGTAGCCAAACACGGTTATGACGAAGAAGCCCACAGCGACGATGGAGACAATCGGCATGAATGGATTGCCCGTGATCGCGTGGATGAACCAGCCAAAGATCGAACGGCGGTAGCCAGCGCGGATCTTCTTTTCGCGTTTTAGTGGCGTGATGGAGCCGCCTGTAATGGCAAGGGCCATGCAGGAGAGAACAAACGGACCAGCCGCTAGGGCGACATCGCCGCGCAACAGCAGAATTACACTGCCAAACAACAAAAAGACTGCAGCGGCAAATAGGATGAAGCGAATGGCCCAATGCACATTGCGGCGTAAGAACGAGGAGGAGCGTTCAAGGATCGCGGATATGCGGCCCGATACACCGCCGATGACGGGTAGATAGACGAGGGCCACGAGGAGGGATGCTGACAGAACAAAGATCAGGGTGATCGGCAGCATACGCATGAACTCGCCCGGCACACCCGGCCAGAACAGCATGGGCAAGAAGGCACAAAGCGTGGTGGCGGTTGATGAGATGATCGGCCAGAACATGCGTTTGGCAGCGGCGCCATAGGCCTTCATCGGGCCGACACCTTCGGTGATTTTCTTGTCCGCGTATTCGACGACCACAATGGCCCCATCAACGAGCATCCCAACCGCGAGGATCAGGCCGAACATCACCATGTTTGAGATAGAAATCCCAGACACAGCCATCAGCGCGAAGGCGAGAAGGAAAGACGTGGGGATCGCAAAGCCAACCAGCAGCGCAGAGCGCACGCCAAGGGCGGCAAGGATCACGATCATCACAAGCGCAACAGCAGTAAAGACGGAAGATTCAAGTTGGCTCACCATGTCGGCCACTTGGTTGGACTCGTCCATAGAAAAGGAAACTTGGATGGAATTTTGCAGCTCTTCTGGCCAATCGGCTTTGGCCTCATCGACCAAAGCGCGCACGTCCGTAACGGTGTTGATCAGGTTAAAGCCTTTGCGTTTGACGACCTGCAACGCAACGGTTGTTTGCCCGTTGTAGCGTGCGGTGCCTTGACGATCTTCGAAGGTCAGACGGATGTCGGCCAAATCACCAAGGGTGATCACGCTGTCGCCGTTTACTTTAACAGGCAGGTTGTACACGTCTTGGGGTTCATCAAATGCCGATGGGATTTTGACGGAGAATGCGCCGTTTGCGGTTTCCACTTCGCCTGCGGCGATCAATTGGTTGTTGTTGGTCACAACGTTGATCAGTTCGCCCGCGGTCACGTTGTAGGCTTCGAGTTTCAGAGGGTCGATCAGAACCTCAAGCATTTCATCGCGGTGGCCTGCGAGACCTGCTTCGAGCACACCTGAATGGCCTTCGATTTCATCCTGAAGGTCCTTTGCCACGCGCAACAGGGTGCGTTCTGGGATTTGCCCTGACAAGGACACCACCAGCACAGGAAACTGCGAGAAGTTGAATTCGTCGATGGTGTATTGTTCAGCCCCGTCGGGGAACTCGGATTCTGCTTGGTTCACCTTATCGCGCACATTGGCGATGGTGGCGGTCTTGTCCCAACCAAATTCAAACTCCATCACCACAAGCGCATAGCCTTCGGAGGCTACGGCAGAGATCGCTTTCAGGCCGTCGAGTTCTTGGATTTTCGATTCAATGGGTTTGACGAGCAGCTTTTCGCTGTCCTCGGCAGAGATACCCGGGAAAGGAACAGAGACAAACAGCGCAGGGATGTCGATGTCGGGTTCGCCCTCTTTGGGGAGGTTGTAATAGGAAAAGCCCCCCGCACCGAGCGAGAGGATCACAAACGCAAAAATCATACGAGCGCGGGCGGTTGCCCAATCGACAAGACCTGTCATGACGCGTCCTTGGCATAGGTGACTGTGACACGGCGGCCTGTCACAACATATTCTTGGCCCACCACGATGACTTCGGCAGAGTCACCAAGACCCGTGACCCAAACCCCATCAGCGGTTTCGTTTACGATGTTCACAGCAATAAATTTCGCGGTTTCCCCGTCAACGACCCGAACCCCGATGACGCCTTCATCATTGAGGGTGAGTGCGGATTGAGGCAGCAAATGACCTGTTTCCCCGCTGAGAGCGATGAAGATTTCAGCAGTGGACCCATCGCGGATGGCGAGATTTTCGTTCGGGACTGTTACTTCAACCTTAAACGTGCGGGTCTGTGCATCAGACGAACGGGAGATAAAGGTCAGCTTGCCCGCAACGGTGTCACCACTGATAAGGCGTGCGCCTGCGAGGCCACCAACGGCAATGCGCTGCACTTGTTGTTCTGTGGCGTATCCAACCAGCTTAATCGGGTTCAGTTCCAAAATGCGGGCGCAGGTTGCGCCTGTTTGCATCAATGCGCCAAATTCGGCAGTGTCCGTTTCAAGGATGCCAGAAAACGGTGCAAAGATGGCGAGGTCTTCCATTTCGCGTTCAGCCCGTTCAACGGCGGCCTGTGCGGCTTCGAGCTGGGCAAGACGGGAAATAGCTGTGGTTTCAGAGGCATAGCCCTTTTGAACCAGTGTCGCAGAGGCGTTGTTGTTGGCTTCGGCTTCGGCCAATCGTGCCTTTGCTTCGGCCAGAGAGGCTTTCTTGGTGCCTTCTTCTAAGCGGCAGAGCAATTCTCCTTCGGCCACAAGTGTCCCTGCGCGCAGAGGCGAGGAAATCACACGACCGCTGGTTTCTGCTTTGACGTCCAAAAGGCGGAATGCTTGGGTTTGGCCGCGCAAAACGATGCCGCGTTCCACAGGTTTTGCTGCGGATTTCATAACCAAAACGGAAACAGGTGGCTTATCTTCGAGGCGTTCTTCTACGACGACTTCTGCCTCTGGTTCAGGCTCTGCACCTGCAAATGCCAACAGCGTTTCACGCTCTAGGATCAGCATATAGGTAAAGGCGCAGACGAGCGCTGCGGTCAGGAATGGGGTGAAACGCATTTAAGCAACCTCCAGCCCGTTGAGAACAAGGGTGTTCTTGGGCGTAAATAAGCACTGCTCTCTAAATAGGCCGATGCCACAGGGCTGGCAAGAGAGCATTGCTTATTTTCGTCTTGAAACGCCGAAAGGTCGCAGCGTGGATGCAAATGCGCCTTGGCAAAGGGGGGCGCTTCGCAGTATTGTCCGCGCGAAATCTTGTCAGGAGACAGACGTGAGCGATACCGATTCCTTTATTGAAGAAGTTAACGAAGAAGTTCGGCGCGAGCAGTTGTTCAAATACGTGCGAAAGTACGGTTGGATCGCAATTGCGCTGGTTGTTGGTGTCGTTGGTGTGACTGGGTATTTGGAATACCAGAAAGCCGCGACTGCGAATGCGGCGCAAGCGCTTGGGGACAAGATTGTTGCTGCACTAGACAAGGATGACGCGGCTGCACGGGCCGAAGCCCTTGCCGCGATTGCGCCAGAGGCAGGAAATGCACAAGTACTCGTTGATCTGCGCCGCGCGGGTGAGCTGGTTGAAGCGGGCGACACAGAGGGTGCGATTGCAGCCTTTGACGCAATTTCACAAGGCGGCGCTGATCCTGTCTACGGTGATATGGCAGAGCTGAAAGCCCTTATTTTACGGGGTGTGGACCAAGATGCGGCAACGCGTGATGCAACCTTGGACCGTCTGGCGGCCCCAGGTGCGCCTTATCGTCCGTTGGCGTTGGAGCAGCAGGGTTTGATCGCCATTGCAGCGGGAAATCAGGATGACGCGGTTGCGTTGTTCACGGAAGTCTTTCAAGACAGCGAGACCACAGAAGGGTTGCGCAATCGTGCAACGCAGATGTTGGTGTCTTTGGGCGCAGAGGTTCCAGAACGAGCAGAACTGCTGACGGAATAAGTCGACACGGTGTGATTGCTTTTTCAGCAATAAACTTGCACAAATAGGCAAGCAGGCACTGCACGCGAAAATAAGATCAAGGCAAACGGGTGGCGAAGAGTATGACTGGACAGGCGAATAAGATTGCACGCACGTTGACGGTGTCTTTGGTGATGGGAGCGGTCCTGTTTGGCTGTGGCCGCCAAGAACGGGTTTTGGAAGGGGAGCGGCTCGATATTCGTGCGCCAAACCTTCCTGAAGGCGAAGAGGCCGCTGCGGTTGAAGAGACCGAAGTGCGGATTGATAAGCTGTCTTTTGCCTCCCCCGCGACAAATGCAGATTGGACACACCGAAACGGTTCTGCCCAGCATTTGATCCGACATCCTGCGTTGAACCGCACTTTGACAAAGGTGTGGTCAGCCAACATCGGTACAGGAAATTCCCGTAAACACGCCATTACTGCCAGCCCAATTGTTGGGGGTGGTCGCGTTTACACGATGGACGCAAACGCGAATGTGCGGGCCTTTACAACGGCGGGTGCGCCCGTTTGGTCGGTTGATTTGACACCTCCGAATGAAAAGACGAACGAAGCCTCTGGCGGCGGATTGGCCTTTGGGAACAGTGTGTTGGCTGTCACGACGGGCCACGGCGAAGTGATCGCAATGGACCCTGCTTCAGGGGCTGTGCGGTGGCGTCATCAGATGACGGGTGCGATTTCCGCAGACCCAGTGATCGTTGGTGACACGATTGTGGCTGTGTCGCGCAACAACGTGGCCTTGGGGCTGGATATCAAGAATGGTCGTATTCGCTGGCAACAGTTGAGCCCTGGCAACACCGCAGGTGTGGCGGGTGCTGGTGCACCAGCGGCGCTTGGCAAGTTGGTTGTGATCCCGTTTTCATCAGGCGAGTTGGTTGGCACCGTAGCAAGCAATGGTTTGCGCGCTTGGAGCGGATCGGTGTCTGGGGGCAACAAAGGGTTGGCCCGCAATCTGGTGGCCGATATTTCGGGTGATCCTGTGATTGATGGTCGCACGCTTTATGTGGCGAACCAGTCAGGGCGGCTTGCCGCGATGGATCGCCGTTCAGGAGAACGGTTGTGGACAGCGAAAGACGGGTCTTATTCCCCTGTGTGGCCTGCGGGTGGCGCGGTGTTTATGGTGACGGACCGCTTTGCTGTGAAACGCCTGAACGCATCAGATGGAACAGAGGTTTGGTCTCAAGAACTCCCTGATTTCAAAGAGAAAAAAGATCGTCGCAAGCGGTCAACCTATGCCTATTTCGGACCTGTTCTAGCGGGTGGTCAGGTTTGGGTTGGGGGCAGTGATGGCCTGTTGCGCAGCTATGATCCAGTTAATGGAACGTTAACAGGCACCGTGGGAATTCCCGGTGGTGCTGCGTCCCAACCTGCCATTGCAGGGGGACGGATGTTCATTTTGTCAGGCAACGGGCAATTGCACGCCTATCAGTAAAATCCGCCGAACGGCATAAGGGGACGGTGTCGTTACGCGCTTATCCCTTTCCATTAAATTCGTGATGGGCTAAGGGCGTGTCTAATCTTTAGCACGGGACTGTAAAAATGTCGTTTACGCTGGCCATTGTCGGGCGTCCGAATGTCGGAAAATCTACGCTGTTCAACCGTTTGGTGGGCCGCAAACTTGCGCTTGTGGATGATCAGCCCGGCGTGACGCGGGATCTGCGCGAAGGCGATGCCCGTCTTGGGCCGCTGCGCTTTACCGTGATTGATACGGCTGGGCTGGAAGAGGCCACAGACGAGAGCCTGCAAGGGCGTATGCGGATGCTGACGGAGCGGGCGGTGGAAATGGCCGATATCTGTCTGTTTATGATGGATGCGCGGGCAGGGGTTTTGCCTGCAGATCAAGTGTTTGCAGAGATTTTACGCAAGAAAAACGCACGGGTGATTTTGGGCGCGAACAAGGCCGAGGGCAACGCGGGTGAAGTTGGCTATTACGATGCGTTTTCGCTGGGACTGGGCGAGCCTGTGCAGCTGTCTGCGGAGCACGGCGAAGGCATGGATGATTTGCTGCGCATGTTGCAGCCCATTGCGGATGAGTTTGAGGACCGACAGATCGAACCAGAGATCGAAGTTGAGATCGACGACGAAGACTTTGACAACGAAGATGTGGAAATCACATATTCGACCTCTCGCCCCTTGCAGATTGCGGTTGTGGGGCGGCCCAATGCGGGTAAGTCCACGTTAATTAACAAGATTTTGGGCCAAGACAAACTGCTGACAGGGCCAGAGGCGGGGATCACCCGCGACGCGATTTCCACCAATGCGATGTGGGATGGTATCCCGTTTCGCATTTGGGACACTGCGGGGATGCGCAAACGCGCCAAGGTGCAAGAGAAGCTGGAAAAGCTGTCTGTGTCCGATGGATTGCGGGCGGTCAAATTCTCGGAAGTTGTGGTTGTTTTGTTAGATGTGGATATTCCGTTTGAACAGCAGGATTTGCGCATTGCGGATTTGGCCGAGCGGGAAGGCCGCGCGGTTGTTGTGGCCGTGAACAAATGGGACCTTGAGGACGAAAAACAAAGCAAGTTGAAGGACTTGCGAGAACAGTTCGCACGGTTGTTGCCCCAGTTGCGTGGCGCACCGATGGTGACGGTTTCGGCCAAGACAGGCAAAGGCATTGATCGTTTGCACAAGGCGATTTTGGATGCGCACCGCGTATGGAACCGTCGTGTGTCAACGGCGCGTTTGAACCGTTGGTTGGTTGGTATGCTGGAAGCGCACCCACCCCCCGCACCAGGCGGCAAGCGCATTCGGATGCGTTACATGACGCAGGTGAAAACGCGCCCGCCGAGCTTTGTTGTGATGTGTTCGCATCCTGATTTGGTGCCTGAAAGTTATAACCGTTATCTTATCAATGGGTTGCGGGCTGATCTTGATATGCCCGGCACGCCCATTCGCATCTATCTTCGTTCGCAATCGGATAAGAACCCGTATGCGAATAAGAAGGAAAAGAAGGTGACGAAGCTGAACAAACACACCGAAGGGCGCTATCGCAAGGAAGCGGGCCGTGGTGTGAAACCTGCCAAGAAGTAAACGAGCCGTAAAGCGCGCGGACGTGGTGTTACCATCACAGCCGTGGCGCATATGCCGAAAAAAGCAAACCACCCAGAAACAGGGGTCCTTTGGTATGGGTAACGTGTTTTTTTCGCCGATGTGCAAAGGTTAACGGCAAAAATGCACCTGTTGCGTCAAAGGTCGTGCGCGGTGCGCCAATCGTGTGAGGTTGGGTGTCAGCGTATCGGGGTGCCCGCCAAGGGGTGCGATCCAGTCGTTCAAATCCTCTATCGATAGGAAGAGGATGTTGTTGGCGGGATCAGGCATGGGTAACGGGTCTTTTCTTGATCGGGTCCGCGAAATCCATCGGCAGCATCATTTGTAAGTCTTCGCGGATGGTTTCTAGCGTGTCGGGCAGATCAGCAAGCGGATCAGAGAGCAGGTTGTTGTGTTCAAACGGATCGCTGCTGTGGTCATAAAGCTCTTCGGTTCCGTCCCAATAGAGGATGTAGCGGTGGGTGCGGGAGCGGGCGGACATGGCAAGTTGTGGGCCGTCTGTGCGAAAGCCTTTGCCCCAGACGGCAACTGCATTGCCGCGGAGTTCCGCAGTTGAGTCGGTCAGGAGGGGGGAGAGGTCTTGGCCTTCGAAATCGTCGGGGATGGGCAGATCGAGCTGGGCAAAGAGTGTCGGGGCGATATCTGTAAGGCTGGTGGGTTCTGCGGTGCGATTTGGGGCTGTGCCCGCGCCCGCGATCATGAGGGGGACGCGCAGCGAGCGTTCCCACAGGGTGAATTTGCGAAAGGCGAGTTTTTCGCCAAGTTGCCAGCCGTGATCGGACCAAAGCACAACAAGCGTGTCTTCCCACAGATTGCAGGCATCCATATGGTCAAGCACACGGCCGAGCAGTTCATCTGCGTAATTCACAGACGCGAGGTAGGCACGCAGGAAGTCCTTGTATTCGGTGTGCTTGGCCAATTGATTGCGCAGGGTTTTCGCGCCATTGGCCATGATTTGACCTGCTTTTGACAGGGGCTGATGCAGGGTTTCATTGCTTGCATCAAAGCGATTAAGCCCAAGCCCCGGAGGGTCGGCGACGGTGTTTGGCAGGCGATCAAAACAGCGTTGTGGCGCGATGAAGGGCAAGTGTGGGCGGTAGAGGCCAAGCGCCCAGAATTTGCCCGTGTCCCCCTTGGCCATGTGATCAATTAGCCAAGTGGTGTTGTGATCGTCGTATTGCAATTGATCATCGGGGATGGAGCCAAAATCGGAATTGTCACCCGCTATGCCAGCCTGTCGGGTTTTGGAAATGGGGGAAAACTCATCAAGATCAATGCGGTTGTAATCTGTCCAATCCGCAGGATCGAAATGCTGGGGGGCGACGTGGAACACTTTGCCCGCGCCAAGGGTTTCAAAGCCCGCGTCTTTGATGCGGCCAACGATGGAGCGTTTTGCACCGTGATCAAAGGCATGGTGGGATTTGTGGTTGTTTGCGTAGATGCCTGTGGTCCAAGGGTGCTTGCCGAACAGTGTGGCGGTACGCGAAGGGGAGCAGGCTGGCGCTTCGGCATAGGCGTTTTCAAAGGTCAGCGCGCGGTTTGCAAGGCGGGTGAGGTTTGGCGTGATCGTGTCTGGATGCCCGCCGAGCGGTTCAATCCAGTCATTCAGATCCTCAATGGAGAGGAAGAGGACGTTTTTGGGTGTGGACACTGCTGCGCGGCCTTTTGTTTTCTCGGTATTCTGGGGGAAAACACTGGCTTTGGGAAGCCATGCCTGTGGTTATTTTTTGCGCAAAAGTGGTTATTCACAGGTTAAGGAGTTTGGGCAGGTCCGCCATAGAATGAAAGGGCGTTGCGCCGTGAAGTGGTGTGCTGGGTGTTGGGGCGTAGGCAAATGCCCGCATTTTGGCGGCGGCAGCGGCCTGTAGCCCTGATCCACTGTCCTCGATCACCACGCAATCCGCTGGGTCGGTTTGGTTTTGGGCGGCGGCCTGCAAGAACACGTCGGGGGCAGGTTTGCCGTTTGGCACATCGTAGCCAGAGTATTTTTGGCCTTCAAAGAACTGGATCAGCCCTGTTTTTGTTAGGGTTGCGTTCATTTTACGGTGGATGCCGTTCGAGGCCACGCAGATTGGAACGTTTGCAGCCGTGAGCGCGTCTAAGGCGGCATGGACCTGCGGGATCGGTTGGCAGTGTTGTTCGAGTTCGCTGATAGAGCGGTCATAAAACTCGTCAGCCCAATCTTCTGGCAAGGTGAGGCCCTGCGCCTGCATATAAGCGAGGATGGCGGGGCGGTTTTTGCCCTTAAACTCTGCTTCTGACTGTTCGAGCGTGAGGGTCGCGCCGTTTCGGGTGAGGATTTCCCAGAGAACGCGGTTGGCGATCGGCTCGCTGTCCACCAAAACGCCGTCGCAATCAAAAATGACGAGTTTTGGTGGGGTCATGGGCTAGCCTTCGAGTTGGCGGATCAGGCGATCTGCCTCGTCTGCGCAAGGGGTGAGTTTGGCGCGTTCTTCGCCGGGAAAGAACCGTGCACGGGTGGCCGTTGGCATGGGGTTTGGCGTGAAGCCGATGACCTTGCGTCCCTTTGGTTCGACCTCTGCCGCCCATGAATTGAACAAGGCCCGTTGCGCGGCCTTGGATGCGCCGTAGGCTGCGAAGAATTTTTCGCCAGCGCGGGGATCAATGCAGTGCACGGCGGTGCCGTTGCGCGGTTCCAGCAGCGGATCGAAGTTGGTGATCAATTGCTGGGCCATGCGTACGTTGGTGTTAAAGCTGTCGTCCCAATCCTTTTGCGCGGCCATATTGGCAGGGGATTGCGGTGGGGCGTGCACAATGCAATGGACCCAGAGATCAAGGCCGCCCCAGCGGTCATTGATGGACATGGCCATGCGGGCCACGGCGTCGTTGTCTTTGACATCAAGGGGAACAAGGGTGGTGGTGCCGCCTGCCGCTTGGATGCGATCATCGAGTTCTTCGAGCGCCCCTGTGGTGCGCGCAAGGGCGATGATGTGGTGGCCTGCCGCGGAGAGGGCTTCGGCCGTGGCCGCGCCAAGACCGCGAGAGGCGCCGGTGATGAGTGTGATGGGCTGTGTCATGGGGGCGGTTTGGCGGGAAATTGTGGAGGGGTCAAGAGCAGTTGTTCGAAGGTGCAAGAGAGACCCATCTTCGTTCGGCTGTGAGTTCTTTTGTGATGCTTACACAGGCTTGATCGAACAAGGTTGCGTAAATTTTAGGGTTCGTAGTTCTAATGCTGAGTTCTTCACCGTTCGCAAGCCGTACTGTCACGCGAACTTTCGTTCGGTTTCCAGAGGAAAGCGTATCGGAGGACAGAATTGGGGCGGCAACGTAAGAGGTTTTGGTTTCCCCTGCTTTGTTTTTGTCAATGATGTGCACGGTGGTCCACGTAATGGGAGCGACGAAGAACAGCATGATCAACAAAAAAGCCGCTGTCATCACTGATTTTTCGTATACGACTATCTTGTAGTACCAAATTGTTAGCTTTTTTT
>CAYWIR010000026.1:4577-13263 GCA_964458375.1 uncultured Neptunicoccus sp. | reverse complement strand
ACGAGTTCAAGGAGTTCGTAATCGTTGAGACCTGACGGGCCAGCCCGCATGAAACGTTCGCGCAGGCGTTTGCGGTGATCCTTGGAAAATTCAGGCGTGCCACGATCAAAAGCGGCGGGTTCACCCATTTGGTCGAATTGCAAAAGAGGTTGTTCATTGAAAGCGTTGGTCATTCCCGCAGGATGCGCGGGAATGGTTAATCAGGAATGAATCCCGCCAGCATCAAGGTTGGGTTGGGTGAAACAATCCAGCGGGGGATTCTGTAAACAGCTCCACTCCATCTGCGGTGACGCCCATGGAATGTTCAAACTGTGCAGATAGGGATTTGTCGCGGGTGATGGCCGTCCAGTCATCTGCGAGGACTTTGGTTTCAGGGCGGCCCAAGTTCACCATGGGTTCGATGGTAAAGAACATACCTTCTTCCAAAACGGGGCCAGTGCCCCAACGGCCATAGTGCAGAACGTTCGGTGGAGAATGAAAGACGCGGCCTAGCCCGTGGCCGCAAAAATCACGCACAACAGAGCATTTCTGCGCTTCAACATACCGTTGGATCGCTGCGCCGATATCGCCAAAGGTGTTGCCAGGTTTAACTTGGTCGATACCGATCATCAGTGCGTCATGGGTGACTTGGATCAGGCGTTTGGCGTAGGGTTTTGCGTCCCCCGCAATGTACATGCGGGAGTTGTCGCCAAACCAGCCGTTTAAGATACAGGTCACGTCGATGTTCAAGATGTCTCCATCGAATAATGTATCATCGGTGCGTTTGTTTTTGTCGTTTTTCCAAGATGGAATTTTGCTGCCTGGAATGCCGTGGCAGACCACGTGGTTCACGGAAATGCAGGAGGATTTCGGGTAGCCTTTGTAGCCCAACGTTGCTGGGACAGAGTCATTGGCGATCATGAAGTCGTGACACAGTTGATCCAGATCATCGAGCTTGGCCCCTGGCACCACATGCGGCGCGATCATGTCGAGAATTTCGGCGGCCAAACGGCCAGCGGCGCGCATGCCTTCGAATTCTTCGGGCGTGTGCAGAGTGATACCGTCTTTGTTGAGCCTTGGGGTCACGAGGAATCTCCGTTGTGATCGTGGTGCGGGTCTTAGAGGAAAGTCTGTGTTTTTGCCAGTCGTGTGAATTAATTTTGTGAAACAGGAAGTTCTGTCGCCACCGTAATTTCGGATGGGTTGATGTTGCAACCATAGGCAAGGGTTTCGACCCCTGCCGCCGTGGCCGTTTTATACGCAGCAGAATAGGCTGGATCGAGCGCATGTGCGAGGCGGAATTTGTCGCAATCGGTGCGTTGCACGAGATAGAGCATGACAGCGCGGTGGCCGTTGCGGACCATTTCCGTGAGTTCGTTCAGGTGTTTGGTGCCACGCTCCGTTACTGTGTCAGGAAATTCTGCCCAACCGTTCGGTGCGGTGAGGGTGACGTTCTTCACCTCTACGTAGCAATCTGGGAGCGTATCATCGGTAAGCAGAAAGTCGATGCGGGAGTTTTGGCCGTATTTCGCTTCGGGTCTGATGTTGGCGTAGGGTGCTAGTGTTGGAATTTGACGTGCAAGCAGAGCTTCTTTCACCAAGCGGTTGGTAAGGGCCGTGTCGATTCCTGCAAAGTGGCCGTTCGAGAGTTCAACGAATTTCCATGAGTAGTTCAGTTTGCGTTTGGGATCGTCATTGGGTTCGAGCCAAACGCGCAGGCCTTCATCCTTTAGTCCTGTCATGGCACCTGTGTTGGCGCAGTGAGCCGTAACACCTTCGCCGCTGTCCAACGTGCAATCAGCGAGAAACCGTTTGTAACGTTTGATCAGTGTCGCTGGGACGAGAGGGGTGGAGAAATGCATGGCGAGACCGTAAGAGTGAGAGCAACAAAGAGGACTTTTACAATGACGAACCCGACGGCTGCAATGCTTGTAATTGGTGATGAGATTTTATCGGGCCGCACGCGAGATGCGAACATGTATCATTTGGCGGGGCGATTGACCGAGATGGGGATCGATCTGAAAGAGGTCCGTGTCGTGTCAGATGAGCCAAATGAGATCGTCGACGCGGTGAACGGATTGCGGGGCAAGTTCGATCATGTGTTTACCAGCGGTGGGATTGGACCGACCCATGATGACATTACCGCGGATAATGTTGCAGCAGCCTTTGGTGTTCCGATTGGGCCACGTCAGGACGCCATTGATATTCTGGCGACAAATTATGCGGGCGGTCATACGGAATTGAACGCGGCGCGGATGCGTATGACACGGATTCCAGACGGCGCTGTTTTGATTGATAATCCAATATCGAAGGCACCAGGGTTCACCATTGGCAATGTGCATGTAATGGCTGGTGTTCCAAAGATATTCGAGGTGATGCTGGATGGGTTGCTGCCCACCCTGACAGGCGGTGATCCTGTGATTTCTGAGTCCGTGCGCTTGAACATTCCCGAAGGGGATGTGGCGGGGCCGTTGGGGTTAATCGCTGAGGCGTTTCCAACCCTGTCGATCGGGTCTTATCCGTTTTCGAATTCTGAAGGGTATGGCACAAATATTGTGATGCGGGGGACGCGGGCGGCCTTGGTGGCAGAAGCGGCAAATAAAGTGCGAGAGGTGTTTGATGTTGCGTGACGCTGATCTGTTTGCGGCGGTTGATGCCACTTGGCCTGCGCATTCTACGCATATGGTGGAAGGTTGGACCATTCGCGATGGGCGTGGCGGCGGGCAGCGGGTTTCGGCGGCGTCTGGATCTGGGGATATCAGCGTGGCCGAGGAGGCGATGGCTGCGATTGGTCAGGACAAATTGTTCATGATCCAAGGGGAACAGACGGAGTTGGACGCCGCGTTGGCGGATCGTGGGTATGTGGTGAAAGACCCTGTGGATTTATTGGTCTGCGATGCGGCGGAAATGGCAGATGGGTTCAGACCAAAGCTCGATGCGATATTTGCTGAATTTCCTCTGCCAATTTTAGCAGAGATTTGGGCAGAGGGTGGCATTGGCCCAGCGCGGTTGGATGTGATGCGACGCGCAACCTGTGATAAGACCTTTGTGATGGGGCGCATTGATGCGCGGGCGTCTGCGGCAGCATTTGTGGGCGCATCTGGTGGAATTTGCATGGCCCACGCAGTTGAAGTGTTGAAACGCGAACGGCGACGTGGAGTTGCAGAGCGGATGATGCGCGCCGCGGCTTGGTGGGGATTGCGGCAGGGGGCCAAAACATTTTGTGTTCTGACGACGCAAGCGAATGACGGCGCGCAATCGCTCTATCGTAAAATGGGCATGGAAACGGCAGCCCAGTATCATTACCGTATCAAGGTGTGAGGAGACTATGATGACCAAGAGAGTTACGGCACTTGATTTGCCGATGGCGGACCTGCCACCTGAAACGCAGCGGTATTTCGATATTTGTGTTGAGAAGCTCGGCTTTGTGCCCAATGTGCTGCAATCCTATGCGCATAATGTGGACAAGCTGAATGCCTTTACTGGCATGTATAACGATCTGATGTTGGGGGACAGCGGGCTGTCCAAACTGGAGCGCGAGATGATCGCAGTGGTCGTGTCATCCGTGAACAAGTGTTTTTATTGCCTTGTGTCGCATGGCGCAGCGGTTCGTCAGTTAAGCGGCAAACCTGAATTGGGCGAAGCGTTGGTGATGAATTATCGTGTGGCGGATGTGTCAGCACGGGAACGGGCCATGCTGGATTTCGCCGTGAAGATGACAGAGGCCAGCGCCAAAATCGAAGAGCCAGATCGACAGCTTTTGCGTGATGTGGGTCTGTCGGACGCGGATATTTGGGATGTTGCGGCGGTGGCATCGTTTTACAATATGTCGAACCGTTTTTCATCCGCAGTCGCGATGGAACCGAATGCGGAGTATCATAGCGCATTCCGATGAGATTTGGCCCCGCCCTTTTTTGTCTTGCATTGACCGTGCCAAGTTTTGGGGCGGCGGAGTTTGTTTTGCAACTGCCACTTGGGGCGAAGGCGACCTATTCCGCGATTGAGGAAACATTACCTGCGCGGGTGCCTGTTGCACCCTTTGAAGATGGGGTTTTGCCAACAGAAGCCACACCCATCAACATACGCCGCACCGTTTGGTCCATGTCGGGGACACAATCCGTCACGGAAGTGCGCGCAGGCATTGCTGAACAGTTAGAGCGTTCGGGGTACGAAGAAATTCTGTCGTGTATTGCGCGGGGATGCGGTGGATTTGATTTCCGCTTTGCCATTGATGTGGTGGACGAGCCGATGATGCGCGTGGATTTGCGCAACTTTCATTTTATCACCGCAAAGCAGACGGTTTTGGAAAACCCCGCTTATGTGACCTTTCTGCTGAGTAAATCACCCACGTCCATCTATGTGCAAATGACAGAATATCGCCCAACTGCGGACGGTGGGGCTGTGGTAGAAACGGTGGATACATCCACCCCCGTGGTTGCAGGACAGCCTTTGCAAATTTCATCAGAGGTGTCCGTTGTTTTGGAGGGGTTGTCGTTTCCTGCTGGCAGCACAGAATTGGGTGATGATCCAAACGGAACCTTGCCCGCCTTGGCGGAAAAGATGAAATCCGATGAAGGGCTAAAAGTGCTGTTGGTAGGGCATTCAGATATGTCTGGGAGCATTGAGGGCAACATTACAATTTCACGCAAACGGGCAGAATCTGTGCGGGCCGCGTTGATCAATGAGCATGGGATCTCGGCAGACCGATTAGAAGCCCATGGCGTTGGGTTTTTGGTGCCGCGTGCGTCTAATGACACCGAAGAGGGCGCACAAAAAAACCGCCGTGTTGAGGCGGTTTTTTCAAGATAAGGATTTGGTGAGGTGTCAAATCCTCTCTGTTTCTTAACCCCAGTCTTCTGGGCCTTTTTGCTTAAAGTGCTCTACCAAGAAATCGATGAAAGCGCGCAGTTTTGGCTGTGTGTAGAGACCCGGTGGGTACACAACATTAACGCCGAGTGTTTCAATAGGCAGATCTGGAAGGACTGCTTTGAGGCGACCATCTTCCACAGCTTCGTGGTAAAGGAAGCTCGGCAGATACGCGATGCCAAGGCCAGCTTCAGCGGCCTGCAGCAAAGACTGACCATCGTTCACAGTAAGAGAGCCACCAGCGCGGATCAGGCGTTTTTCGCCAGAGGCAGAAGTGATCTTCCACGCATTGCCAGAAGATTGGTTGGAAAAGTGCAGCAGTTTGTGCTGTGCCAGATCATCAATCTTTTGGGGAACACCATGTTCGTAGAAGTATTTCGGGGAACCGATAACACGCATGTTGGTTTCGGCCAGTTTCCGGGCCCGAAGGGATGAATCCTGCATCTCGCCAATGCGGATGGCCAGATCAAACCCTTCGGACAAAAGGTCAACGTTGCGGTTTGACAGAACCATGTTGACGTTAATTTCGGGAAAGCGGTTCAAGAACGCACCCAGTGCTTTGGAAATGTGGTTCACACCAAAGTCTGAAGTTGCAGACAGGCGAAGGGAGCCGCGCGGTGTAGACTGCATGGATGTAACCATCGCATCTGCTTCGCCTGCGTCGTCCAATACCTGACGTGCCTTGTCATAATACGCGAGACCGATTTCTGTCGGGCTTACACGGCGTGTTGTCCGGTTCAGAAGGCGCGCGCCAAGGCGGGCTTCTAACGACGACACGTGCTTTGAAATTGCTGATTTAGATAAGCCCAATTTGCGGGCTGCATCTGTGAAACCGCCCAGGTCAACGACACTGGCAAAGGCTTCCATTTCGGTTAATCGATCCATTACTCACTACCTCACATACAAAACTTACTCGATGGGCCTTTTATGATGGTGGAATGCGTCGCCAATTTGAAAACAAAGGGACATTTAGCGGTCACAATCGGGTATTGTTGGGGCAGCCTGAACACTAAAACAATTTGCATTTTCGTAAAAACACAGATGTTTTCCTTTGTTTTAAGGGGATTTTGATTATTGAAAAAAGGCGGGGCCTGACACAATTTGCGCAATTTCGATCTATTGCTGCAAAATTGGGGCCAATGCACAGAATCGATTCTGTACCCTCTTTTCTGAAATTTACATTGACCTGTTGGCCGAGTTGGCCCACGCCTTATGCTAAGCAAAGGGAGATCTGCATCGTGAACAAACAAACACCCATGAATCACCGCCCGACAGAAGAGCTGGTTGCACTGAACGCAGCGCACCATATTCAGCCCTTTGCAAATGGTGCCGTAACCAAATCGACTGGCAGCCGTGTAATTGCGCGGGCCGAAGGTGTGTATTTATATGACAGCGAGGGGCATCGCATTCTGGATGGAATGGCTGGGCTGTGGTGTGTGAACATTGGGTATGGACGGGATGAACTGGCAGATGTGGCCCAGCGCCAGATGCAACAGTTGCCCTATTATAATACGTTCTTTCAAACCACGCACCCGCCTGTGGTGGAATTGGCGGCAAAAATTGCAGAGCTGACACCTGGGGATTTGAACCATGTGTTCTTTGGCAATTCGGGTTCGGATGCGAATGACACAAACATTCGTTTGGTGCGCCATTATTGGGCGTCCAAAGGGAAACCAGAAAAGCAGGTGATTATTTCGCGTGAAAATGCCTATCACGGGTCAACCGTCGCAGCGACCGCGCTGGGCGGTATGGCGCATATGCATGTGCAGGGCGCGCAGGGTGTTGGTGGGTTGGCCCACATCGGGCAGCCCTATTGGTGGGTGAATGGCGGAGATATGACGCCAGAAGAGTTTGGGCTGAAATGCGCAGGCGAGTTGGAAGCCAAGATTAACGAGTTGGGCAAAGACAATGTTGCCGCGTTCATCGCAGAACCAGTGCAAGGTGCAGGTGGGGTGATTGTACCCCCGAGCACATATTGGCCTGAAATTCAGCGGATCTGTGATGCCTATGATGTGTTGTTGATCGCGGATGAGGTGATTTGCGGCTTCGGGCGTACAGGGAAATGGTTCGGGAGCGAGACCTTTGATATTCGCCCAGACATTATGACAATCGCGAAAGGGTTGTCGTCTGGGTATATGCCGATTTCAGGATCTGTGGTCAGTGACCGCATTGCCGAAGAATTTGCGCAGAAGGGTGGCGATTTCTTCCACGGGTATACCTATTCCGGGCATCCAGTGGCGGCAGCGGTGGCACTGGAAAATCTGCGGATTATGGAAGAAGAAAAGATCGTTGATCATGCGGCGGCTATTTCACCGTATTTTGCGGAAAAATGGTCCACGCTCGGCGATCATCCTTTGGTCGGCGAGGTGCGTTTGTGCGGGTTGCTGGGTGCGATCCAAATGCGTCCTGATGCAAACAGCCGCGCACCGTTTGCACAGCCAGGGGCCGTGGGCAAAGTGTTCAAAGATATCGCGCCTGAGAATGGTGTGATGTTGCGGGCCGTGAAAGACAGCATCGCCTGTTCGCCACCGTTGGTGATTACCAATGCAGAAGTGGATGAATTGGTGGCAGCAGCATGGAAGACGCTAGATATGACGCACGCGAAAGCCGAGGCGGATGGGTTGGTGATGGCGGGATGACGTTTCAAAAGACGCTTTGATCTGGAATAAGCGGTTCCACGTTGCGCGTAGGACCGCTTTCCCTTGCATCTTTTGATTCGTTGACTTATATCCCAGTCAACAGCGGTAAGACTGGCTTCCACCCCCAGACTTCCATCGGAATTTACGACGGGCCCTGTGCCCGTTTTTTTGTGTCTAAGGACTCGTGAAAATATGTCTGATCTGATCGCGAAAGCGGCCATTGATAAACGCATTGCTGAGATCGTTCAGCCCGTGATCGAAGATCTGGGGTATGAGTTGGTGCGCCTGCGGTTGATCACAGGCAAGCAGACCATCATGCAAATCATGGCGGAACGTCCCACTGGTGGGATCGAAGTGGATGATTGCGCCAAGATTTCTACCGAAGTGTCGGCGATTTTGGATGTGGAAGACCCTGTTGAAGGGGAATACGCACTAGAGGTTTCCAGCCCTGGTATTGACCGCCCGCTGACGCGGTTGAAGGACTTTGAAACCTTTGAAGGGTATGAAGCCAAGATCGAAACGTCAGAACTGATCGACGGGCAGCGCCGTTTTAAGGGTGAGTTGCGCGGCGTTCAGGACGGCGAAGTTCTGATTGAAATCCAGCAAGGGATTATCGGGTTGCAGTTTGATTGGTTGGCAGATGCCAAGCTGGTCCTGACCGATGCCCTGATTGAAGAGAGTTTGAAGGCCCGCAAAGACGGTGGGCTGGATGAAAGTAAGTTTGACGATATTGAAACCGAAGAGGATCCGTCATGAGCATTACCAGTGCAAACCGTTTGGAGCTGCTGCAAATCGCAGACGCCGTTGCCCGCGAAAAGATGATCGACCCCGATCTGGTGTTGCAGGCGATGGAAGAATCCTATGCCAAAGCGGCCAAGTCGAAGTACGGCCCAGAACTGGACATCCGCGCCAAGATTGATCGCAAATCAGGCGAGCTGGAAATGACCCGCGTGCGCGAAGTTGTGGCGGAGGTGGAAAACCACTTTACCGAGATGACCGTGCATGATGCGACAGCGCATTTGGACAACCCAGAAGTGGGTGATTGGGTCATCGACGAACTGCCACCAATGGATTTTGGACGGATCGCGGCGCAATCTGCCAAACAGGTTATCCTGCAAAAAGTGCGCGAAGCCGAGCGTGAGCGTCAGTACGAAGAATTCAAAGACCGCGCAGGCACTATCATCAACGGTTTGGTCAAGCGT
>CAYWIR010000026.1:0-4567 GCA_964458375.1 uncultured Neptunicoccus sp. | reverse complement strand
TGATATTCAGGGCCGCGCCGAAGCCGTGCTGCGCCGTGATCAATTGATCAACCGCGAATTGTTCCGCAATGGCGATCGTATCCGCGCGTTCATCAAAGAGGTCCGTTCCGAGATGCGTGGCCCGCAAATCTTCTTGTCCCGCACAGCGCCTGAGTTCATGGCCGAGTTGTTCAAGATGGAAGTTCCAGAGATTTACGATGGCATCATTGAAATCAAAGCCGTTGCGCGTGATCCAGGGTCCCGTGCCAAGATCGGTGTGATTTCCTTTGATAACTCCATTGATCCAGTGGGTGCCTGTGTGGGTATGCGCGGCAGCCGTGTTCAGGCTGTTGTGAACGAATTGCAGGGCGAAAAAATCGACATCATTCCTTGGAATGACGATGCGCCGACGTTCCTTGTGAACGCATTGCAGCCTGCCGAAGTGGCCAAGGTTGTTCTGGACGACGAAGCAGAGCGGATCGAAGTTGTTGTGCCTGATGATCAATTGTCTTTGGCAATTGGTCGCCGTGGTCAAAACGTCCGTTTGGCATCACAGCTGACAGGTCTTGATATCGACATCATGACAGAAGCTGAAGAATCCGAGCGTCGTCAAAAAGAATTCGAAATTCGTTCCAAGCTGTTCATGGAAACCATGAACGTGGACGAAGTTGTGGCGCAATTGCTGGTGTCCGAAGGTTTTGCCACCTTGGAAGAGGTTGCTTACGTCGAAGTGGACGAATTGCTGACGATCGAAGGCTTTGACCAAGACACAGCTGACGAATTGCAGGCGCGTGCACGTGAATCACTGGATGAGATCAACGCCAAGGCGCTGGAAGCGGCGAAAGAACTGGGTGTTGAACAGTCTTTGATCGACTTTGAAGGCCTGACACCACAGATGATGGTGGCATTGGCTGAAGACGGCGTGAAAACACTGGAAGATTTCGCAACATGTGCGGACTGGGAACTGGCAGGTGGATACACCACCATTGATGGCGAACGTGTGAAAGACGATGGCCTGCTGGAATCCTTCGATGTGAGCTTGGCCGAAGCACAAGAGCTGGTCATGACAGCCCGCTTGATGCTGGGTTGGGTCACAGAAGAGCAAATGGCCGAAGACGCTGCCGCCGAAGAAGGCGAAGGCGAGGACGGTGAAGCCGCAGAGGAATCCGAAGTCTGATGCGTCAGATTTCGGGATACACCTTTGGGTCGCGCTGGACGAAAGACACACACCGATGAGGCCACCCGCCGCTGTATAGCGACGGGTGAAACCCAGCCACGTGCAGGGCTCATTCGGTTTGTTTTGTCTCCAGATGGGATAGTTACACCTGATCTGTCGGAACGCTTGCCGGGCCGTGGGATGTGGGTGTCTGCGCAACGCAATGCGCTGGAAACTGCCATTCAGAAAAAGTTGTTTTCCCGCGCGGCCAAGACCCAAGCGACTATTCCAGAGGGTTTGCTTGAACTGGTTGAAGACCTGTTGTTGAAACGGGTGATTGACTTGATATCCCTTGCAAGACGCAATGGGAGTGCTATTTGTGGGTTTGAAAAGACCAAGGGCGCGTTGATTTCTGGAAAAGCCGCCGTGCTGTTACAGGCATTAGACGGTTCAGAGCCCCAAAAGGGCAAGCTGCGCCCGCCAGATGGCCAGAATACCTATATATCCTGTCTGAAAGCCGCCGAATTGGGTTTGGCTTTTGGGCGTGACTATGTGATACATGCGGCGCTTGCGGGGGGTGGTTTAACCAAATCGGTTAAGCACGAGATCGCAAGGCTCGCTGGAATACGCGGCGAGGACGCCATAATAGAGGCAAAGCAGTCGGATGATCCGACGCTGAAAGGTTGAAGACGAATGAGTGACGACGACAAAAAGCCATTGGGATTGGGCGGTGGACGCCCTTCGACAAGCCGCGTGCGGCAGAGCTTCTCCCATGGGCGGACAAAGTCTGTTGTAGTTGAGAAGAAGCGCAAGCGCGTGATCGTACCAAAATCTGGTGCGGCTGGTGGCGCTGGCGGCAAAGCGGGTGGCGTCAATGCGCCTGGTATTTCCGACGTGGAAATGGAACGCCGCAAGAAAGCGTTGGCAGCTGCGGCTGCACAAGAAACAGAACGCGCTGCAAAAGAGGCGCAAGAGACCGAGCGCCGTGAAGCAGAGCGTGCAGAACGCCGTCGCGAAAAAGAAGCGAAAGAGCGCGAAGAGATTGAGCGTCAGGAGCGGTTGACCGCAAAGGAAGAGGCCGAGAAGGCCGCTGCCGAAGAGAAAGCTGCTCCGAAGCCGAAGGAAAAAGCTGCTCCTGCTGAGCCAGAGGTCATTGACCAAGCCGCTGCTGAAGCTGCCGCCGCGAAAGCGCCTGTTAAAGGTGTGAAACGTGATGACAAGCCAGCCGCGCGTGTCGAAGACAAAAAGCAAAACCGTGGTAAAGGCGGCGATGATCGTCGGTCTTCTGGTAAGCTGACAATTAACCAAGCGTTGTCTGGTCGCCAAGGCGGACGCCAGCGTTCCATGGCCGCGATGAAACGTGCGCAAGAGCGGGAACGCCGCAAATCAATGGGCGGCAATGTTGAGCGCGAAAAGGTTGTGCGCGACGTTCAGGTCCCTGAAGCGATCACCGTTCAAGAGCTGGCCAACCGTATGGCGGAGAAAACCGCTGCTGTTGTTAAAGCATTGATGACGAACGGTATTATGGCAACGCAGAACCAAACGATTGATGCTGATACAGCGGAATTGATCGTTGAAGAGTTTGGCCACAAGGTTGTTCGGGTTTCCGACGCTGACGTGGAAGAAGCCATTGTCACAATCGACGACAAAGAAGAAGATCTGAAGCCACGGGCACCTGTGATCACCATTATGGGTCACGTTGACCATGGTAAGACTTCGGTGCTGGATGCGATCCGCAAGACGAATGTTGTGTCTGGCGAAGCAGGTGGCATCACGCAGCACATTGGTGCGTATCAGATCACTACGGACGATGGCACGTTGCTGTCTTTCCTTGATACCCCTGGCCACGCGGCGTTTACGTCGATGCGGGCACGTGGTGCGCAAGTGACAGACATTGTTGTGTTGGTTGTAGCCGCTGATGACAGCGTTATGCCGCAAACGATTGAAGCGATTAACCACGCCCATGCGGCAGAAGTGCCAATGATCGTTGCCATTAACAAAATGGACAAACCCGGTGCGGACCCACAAGCGGTGCGCGCAGAGTTGCTGCGTCACGAAGTGATTGTGGAAGCCATGTCTGGTGAAGTTCAGGACGTTGAAATGTCTGCGCTGAAGGGCGAAGGTTTTGACAAGCTGTTGGAAGCGATTTCCTTGCAGTCTGAATTGCTGGAACTGAAAGCCAACCCAGATCGCAACGCCGAGGGCGCGGTGATCGAGGCGAAATTGGACGTAGGCCGCGGCCCCGTTGCGACGGTTTTGGTTCAAAACGGTACGCTGCGCAAAGGCGATATCTTTGTTGTGGGTGAGCAGTACGGTAAGGTCCGTGCGCTGATCAACGACCAAGGTGAGCGCGTTGACGAAGCTGGCCCATCCGTTCCAGTAGAAGTGTTGGGTCTGAACGGGTCACCAGAAGCAGGTGACGTATTGAACGTGGTTGCCAGCGAATCAGAAGCACGTGAGATTGCGGATTACCGCATCAAAGCCGCTAAAGACAAAAAAGCGGCTGCGGGTGCAGGGACAACGCTTGATCAGTTGTTGGCGAAGGCCAAAGCGGATGAAAACGTATCTGAATTGCCGATCTTGGTAAAAGCAGACGTTCAAGGTTCGTCAGAAGCGATCGTTCAAGCGATGGAAAAAGTCGGCAACGATGAGGTGCGCGTGCGCGTTCTTCATTCAGGTGTTGGTGCGATCACAGAAAGTGACGTGACACTGGCCGAAGCCTCTGGCGCGCCAATCATCGGCTTTAACGTGCGGGCCAATGCGCCAGCGCGGAATGCAGCCAACCAGAAAGGTGTGGAGATTCGCTATTACTCCATCATCTACGATCTGGTGGACGATGTGAAAGCGGCGGCCTCTGGTCTGTTGTCCGCGGAAATCAAAGAGACCTTCATCGGCTATGCGTCGATCAAAGAAGTGTTCAAGATTTCCGGCACGGGCAAGATTGCTGGTTGTGAAGTCACCGAGGGCGTTGCCCGCCGTGAAGCAGGCGTGCGCTTGCTGCGTGACAACGTGGTGATCCACGAAGGCACACTGAAAACGCTGAAACGCTTTAAGGATGAAGTGAAGGAAGTTCAGTCTGGTCAAGAATGCGGTATGGCATTCGAGAACTATGAGGACATCCGCGAAGGTGATGTGATCGAGATCTTTGAAACAGAAGAAATCGAACGCAAGCTGGATTGATCTTAGCGAGAATTTAGAAGGGGGCGTTCCATAGGGGACGCCCTTTTTCGTTGCGGCGCTGCTGTGAGTATTTTGGCAGAGAATAAACATGGGGTTGGCGTTTTAAGTGCGATGACTATGTTTGGGACTGAAAGAGGTGATTTTGATGGCTGATGACAAATTTCCAGGATGGCATGGGACTACGATTGTAGGTGTGCGCAAGGGCGGTGAAGTTGTGATTGCTGGAGACGGGCAGGTTTCGCTGGGCCAGAC
>CAYWIR010000025.1:7726-13419 GCA_964458375.1 uncultured Neptunicoccus sp. | reverse complement strand
GCATTTGCCGTTGTGCCTGTGGATACGAGGTAGACGGCAGCCTCGGGTGCTTCAAAAATCGTGCGGATTTGGTCCGTGACGCGATCCATGATGTCATCCGAACCGTAGGATGCGGCGTAGCCTTTGTTGGCTTTGGCCATGGCGGCCATGACTTCTGGTGCGGCGGGCGCGGCGTTGTCAGAGGCGAAATACATCAGGCATATCCTTCGTTTACGTAATCTTCGTAGTCTTCTTCTTCGATATCGTATTCGGCAACGGTTTGCCCCATCACCGAATTTCCGCTGGTGTGCGTGCTGTTTGCGTCATTCGTTAGCAGCGGATGCCAGTCGGGCAGGCGGTTGCCTTCGTGCAACAAGCGATAAGCACAGGTGGACGGCATCCAATGGGCATTGTGGTCGATGTTTTCAGGTGTCAGCACTACACAGCCTGCCACCATTTGCTTGCGCAAAGCATAGTTGCCACAAGAACAGGTTTTATCATCAAACAGGCGGCAGCCGATGTTGGTGTATTTGATTTCAAGCGTATCTTCGTCTTCGAGCTTGAGCAGACAGCATTTCCCGCAGCCATCACACAGGGCTTCCCATTCGGGCTTGGTCATGTCGGCCAAGTCTATGGTTTGCCAATAATCCTTGCGCAGGTCGGTTCTGTTGATGTGCGTGCTCATGGAGTTGTTGTTGAGCGGATCATGCCAATTGTCTAGGGTAATCGCGAGAGCAGGAGTGGAAAATGCGGGAAACCGAGCTGTACGCCCCCGTCAAAGCGTTCTTAGAAGCGCAGGGGTACGAAGTGAAAGCAGAAGTCAAAGACTGCGATGTAGTTGCGGTACGCGACGGGGCAGAGCCTGTGATCGTGGAATTAAAGTTGCAACTGTCGCTTGCCCTTTTGTTGCAGGGCGTGGATCGGCAGCGGATTTCAGATCATGTTTATGTGTGTGTTCCGGCTGGCAAAGGGGCGCGTTGGGCGAACCAAGTGAAGGACGCTGTGCGATTGTGCCGACGATTGGGCCTTGGGCTTCTAAGCGTGCGCAGTGGTGCGGTTTTGGCGCATGTGGACCCTGGCCCCTATGCGCCACGCAAGTTTAAAAAGCGGCGGGATTTGCTGTTGCGCGAGTTTCAAAACCGTGTGGGTGATCCCAACACAGGGGGACAGGTTAAGCGCAAGATCATGACTGCGTATCGTCAGGATGCGCTGCGTATCGCAGCCCATATGTTTGAGGTTGGGACGGTAAAACCCGCAGCTGCACGCGATACTTTGGGAATCCCAAAGGCAGCGTCAATTCTGCAAGCGGATCACTATGGTTGGTTCGAACGGGTGGAGCGGGGCGTTTATGGGCTGCGACCGCTTGGGGTCGAGGCGCTGGATCAATATGCTGACGTTGTGGCCTTGCTGAAGGCCTAGAGCTTGCTGAGGATATCGCGGGCGGCGTCACAATCGGCGTGCATGGCGTCTATCAAACTGTCCATCCCGTCAAATTTCAGTTCAGGGCGCAGATACTCCACCAGCGCGGTGGACAGTGTTGCGCCATACAGATCACCTGAAAAATCAAACAAGAAGACTTCGAGGTTGGGAATATCGTTGTCCGCGAATGTGGGGCGATCGCCAAGGGATGCAGCACCTTGGTACCGCCCTTTGTGCGGACCATCCAGCACGTCGACCATCACCGCATAAACGCCAAATTTTGGCAGATGCAGATCGGTCAGAGGAATGTTTGCCGTAGGGAAGCCCATTTCGCGGCCCCGTTGAAAGCCTTTTTCAACCACGCCTTCGATGCGGTGCCAATGGCCGAGCATGCGGGTTGCATCGCTTGTTCGGCCCTCGGACAATGCCGCGCGAATGGCGGTGGATGAAAATTCCCCCGCGGCGTCATTCACCAGCGGGGCAATGGTTGTTTCAAAACCGTGTTTAGGCCCGAGGTTTTGCAACATCTCTACATCGCCCAAGCGGCCTTTGCCAAAACGAAAATCTTCTCCGATCACAAGGTGTCTGATACCTAGACCATCGCTCAGGACGTCTTGAATGAAGGCATCTGCGGTCAGTCCCGCAAGGGCGGGGTTGAACGGAATCTCATAAAGGTGATTGAGGCCCAGTTTTTCAAACTGGCTTGCTTTGGTTTCTGCTGACATCAGGCGGAACGCGGGTGCGTCAGGTTGGAACAATCGACGCGGATGGGGTTCAAACGTGATAACGCCAAGGGGGGCATCAATGGCTGCGGCGGCGGTGCGGGCCAGTGCCAGCACGGACTGATGACCAAGATGCACGCCATCGAAATTGCCCATGGCAACAGACGCACCTTTGGCGCTGTCTGGTAGGTTCAAATAAGTCTGATGTCGTTGCATGAAGGCCTAGCGCGGCCCAAAGGCCATTAGTCGAATTTGCGGCTTGGTGCCAGAACGAGCGCCGTGCCTTTCAGGACAACGGTATCGCCTACAGAGCAGGCACAATCAAGGGTCACGCGGCGTTTTGAATAGTCAATTTCCGCAACTGTTACGACAGCTTCCACACGATCCCCTGGGCGAACTGGGGCCATGAACTTAAGGTCTTGTTTCATGTAGACAGTGCCGTGGCCTGGCAACTGTTCACCGATCACAGCCGAGATCAAACCAGCGGTCAGCATGCCATGGGCGATGCGGCCTTCAAAGATGGTGTCTTGGGCATAGTCTTCGTCCATGTGCACAGGGTTATGATCCGTGCTGAGTTCCGCGAACATCTCGATTTCTTTGTCACCAATGGTTTTTGAAACCGAACGGGACATGCCAATTTCCAAGTCTTCGATAACAATCGTACCGGTTGGATAGTTGTGCTGGTGTTGATCCAACATCACGGGAAACCCCCCAATTGCTGCAAGTGCACAATACCTAGGTACTGAGAGGTGAGTCTGCAAGACCTAAGTGTAATATTGCGTTAAAATGGCGCGTTTAGTTGTAATATAATTTCGCCGAAAATTTAAAAAGCGCGATTTTTGCACGAATTTAGCGTAAATGGCCGATTGTCGCGGTTGGTGACTGATTGTGCAGTTGCAGAAAATTGGTGAGTTTTTGCGCGTCTGGCTGGGGATCGGTCGCGGTTTCTTCGGCGGCCAATCCGCCAGAAATGAACAGGCTGTCCAAGTCTTCATAGGTGGCGCCCAAGATATCGGTGCCAATGCCATCGCCGATACACAGGATGCGTTTTGGATCAATGACGCGGCCTAAGGCAGCAGTCATGCGGTTGCGGGCAAGGTCGTAGATCGGTGGATGAGGCTTGCCAAAATAGTGGGATGTGCCGCCCCGCTCGGTGTAGTCTTTGGCCAAAGCACCCGCGCAATAGATGCGTTTGTCGCCGTGATCGACCACGATATCAGGGTTTGCACAAAGAAGGTCTAAGCCACGGCTTTTCGCCTCTAGAAAAATGGCGGCGTAGTCTTCTGGTGTTTCTGTTTGATCGTCAAACAGGCCCGTGCAAACGATGCTTTCTGCCTGATCCAATGGCACGCGGTTGATTTTCGCCAAATCGGGGATGTCATCGCTGGCGAAAAAAGGCATGTCCCGTTCAGGGCCAATGTGAAAGACGTTTGTGCCATAGCTTCCAGAGGCCAATGCGCTGCGCGCACTGTCCCCTGATGTGGCGATTTCTTGATATATATCGCGGGGTACACCCAGCCCATCCAACTGCACTGCAACGGATGATTTTGGTCGCGGAGAGTTGGTCAGCAACAGAACAAATCCGCCCTGTTCCACAAAGTCGCGCAGCGCCGTTACTGCGTCAGGAAACGCGGTTTTCCCGTTGTGCAGACAGCCCCACAGATCACAAAAGACCGCATCGTAGTTTGCAGAAATTTCAGAAAATTTTTCGATGATTTGTGTCATTTGGCGGCCCCTCGTATTTGTGAGGCGATCATTGCGGGTTTGGCGCAGATGGCAAGCGGGATTTTAACGGCTGTCAGAGTTAAGAGTTTTTGGTGATTTACACAGGTGCGCAATGCACGAGGAACTGGTTATAAACCCTCACTTCTTTAAATACGACGGCCCGAGCCGTGAAAACAGCTCGAGCCTACGCATAAGTGAGTTCGATCACGCCCAATACACAGGCGCGGTTTTGTCACCATAAAAACCCGCCCCTATTTTTAAGGAGCGGGTTATTCGATTTTATTTGAGCATTTTTGCTTCGAACGCTTTCAGCGACAGGCGAGAAGAGTTGTATGCTTCTCGGCCTTGGGTGTTCGCCAGCTCAGGGAAGAGCTCTACGATTTCTCTACGCTGAGCTTTGGTCACGCCCGCCATGGCCTGATCGCCAGGCTGGAAGCTTTCTGTCCATGCGCCGTTCGATAGAACCACTTCGTGGTGGTCGAACATGAAGTGGATGTAGGTCGCTTGCGAGGCCGCTACCGAAGTGATGCCTTTTTCCGCGTTAACCACATGCTTGGCTGCAACCAGAACCTCTGGCTCATTGAACAACAGGCCAATTTCAGAATTGTTGACCAACAAACGGTGGTTTGGAGATACCAGCATGTCACGTTCTGGCAGACCTTCGCCCAAGGACCCGCGGCGTACCAAGATTGGCTGCAAATGCGGGCTTGCTTGCAGTTGTGCGCCAGACATTGGCTTGTTGCCGATCCAACGGATTTCCTGTGCGCCATTGTCCCGCGTGATGATGCGGTCACCGATTTGCAGTGTTTCAACCAGCTTTTCGCCTTCCATCGTTGCAATCAGGGTCCCTGGCGTAAAGCAAGGAACGATTGATTCGATTTCAGCGTAATCGAGTGTTCCAGTGACATTGCCACTGCTGTCGAGAAACTCGATCGTGCCTGAAGTGGAGTTGCCATCGGCATCTACCGTTTCACCCACTTTGCGGAAGTCGCCAGCGCCTGTCAGGTTCAGAACATCGTTGTCGTCGCCACCAGAGCCACCGTCAACGACGTCACCGTCTGCATTCGCAACATCGGAGATTGTGAATGTGTCAGCGTCGTCGCCACCGTATTGTTCATCGGCGCCTTCGCCGCCCGTGAACTGGTCCGCGCCTGTGCCTCCATACATGGTGTCGTCGTCGATCCCGCCGAACAGAACGTCATTGCCAGCGTCACCGTACAGAAGATCATCGTCGTCGGCGCCATAGATGGTGTCGTTGCCTTCGCCGCCGAAAATCGTGTCGAGACCGTTAGCTGGCAAAAGATCGATGGCGTCTGGGATGTCGAGCACGTCAGTGCCTTCCAACCCGCCGTAGATCACATCGTTGCCCAAGCCACCTTCGATTTCGTCGTTGCCTTCGCCGCCGACAATCAGATCGTCGCCGTTGCCGCCGTCGATGGTATCGTCGTCAAAGCCTGCGTAGATTTCATCATTGCCTGCGCCGCCGTCGATGCTGTCATCGTCGTCACCAGTGATGATGGTGTCGTGGCCACCGCCACCGAATACGGTGTCCAGATCGTTGGTTGGATCATCATCAGCTGGGAAGATGCCCGGGTAACCCTGATCGGGGTTGCCAGTTGGATCCAAGATGTCTGAAGAGCCAGGACCAGAGGTGTTGATCGTGTCGTTGCCGTCACCGCCATCCGCTGTGTCATTGCCGTCGCCACCAAAGATGATGTCGTCGCCGTTTTCACCGTTCAGAATGTCGTCGCCTACGCCACCGTCCAGCGTGTCCGCCGCGATATCGCCGTTCAGCGTATCGTTGCCTTCACCACCGTAGAGTTCGTCGCCACCACGGTTGCCGGACAA
>CAYWIR010000025.1:0-7626 GCA_964458375.1 uncultured Neptunicoccus sp. | reverse complement strand
GCTGCAACAAGCGCGTCAAAGTAAACATCTGTGATGTTCACACCAGAGTTGTTGGCGCCGTCTTGGTCATGCTGGATGACGATGCGGGCCACTGGACCTGGAATCTCGATCAAAGTGGAGTAGTCAGCAGATGTATCTGCTGCATAGCCGCCGTTTGAGTCTGCTGTATCAAAGCCTGCAACACCGTCCGTGTCAGACAGGGTCAGATGCGCGCCGCCAGACATAGAGATCGCGATTTGGTTTCCGTCTGCATCGAATGCTTTGACGTTTATGACACCGTCACCGTCAATGTCGTTGATGCGGAAGGAAACGTTTTCAACTTCGTCAGAGAAGCCAAGCTGATAATCGCCGTCGTTGCCATGACCGTTTGTTACGGAATAGAGCGAACTGTTGTCGTCGATTGCCGCGCCGTCGCCATTGATGCCGCTGACGATCTGATCGTCGGTTTCAAATTCTGTGCTGGTGGCACCTGTTTCGTTCAAAATCGTAAAGGTGACATCCACATTGCCTGTGTTCTGAGTGAACCCTGTCGCCGCACCATTGTCGGCAAACCCAGCGACTTCGTTCCATTCGAGGCTTTCTCGCACGGATGTTGTGCTGCCACCTGCGTTGCCGCCATAGAGGACGTCGTTGTCGGCGCCACCTTCGATGAAGTCTGCGCCTGCGCCGCCATAGATTTCATCGTCCCCTGAACCGCCGTTCAAGAGATCGTCACCGTCTTTGCCTTCGATGTAGTCGTCACCCGCACCACCAAAGAGCTGGTTGGTGTATGTGTCTGCTGGATCTGAACCTTGTTGGTCAAAACCAATAAGTGTGTCATCAAAATCGGACCCAATTACACCGTCAATGCCGCCAATGATCGTGTCGTTGTCTGCGTCGCCGCCTGACAATACGCTGGTGTCTAGGTTGACGTTCACCGCAGCATCGCTGTTTGAATAATCAAGGTTGTCTTGGCCTGCGTTGCCTTCAAATGCGTCGGCACCGTCGCCGCCGATAAAGACATCGTCGCCTGTGCCGCCAAACAATGTGTTCGTGCCTGCGCCGCCAGAGATCACATCGTCACCGCCGTTGCCAAAGACCGTGTCGTCGTCGCCATCTGCACCGTCAATGGTGTCACCTTGTGCATCGACAAAACCAGACAACATAACGTCGTCATTGTTTGTGCCGTCTACTGGGTCGTTTCCAGATTCTTCTTCATAGATCGCCACATAGTCGATGGACCCTTTGAAAAACTCGTCGTGGTGACCATCGTTGCTTTCGCGTGCACCAAAGGTGAAATTTTCATCATCGTTGTCGCCGACATCCATTGTCAGACCCGTTGTGGCGACGTCCACCGTTTGAGACGCGCCCGTGGTCAGGTTCTCAACTTGGAGAGACACGCCTGTTTGCTCATCCCACGTGTATTTGACGTTAACGAGGTCACCAGGAGACACGAGGCCAGCATTTGTTGACTCCCAAACGTCTTCGCCATTGTCGCAATGGATGACGCGGATCGAACCGTCCGCTTGGATAGAGATGTTGAAGTAGCCTTCAAAACCACGGTCCGCATATTCACCGCGGTTTACCAATGTGTCTGGGCTAGAGCCAACGTGATGGGTTTGCGTAAATTGTACTTCGATTGTGCCAGAGGATAAGTCGAAAGGTGCGTCCGTTGTTGCACCATGGCCGCCGTCTACGTTGAAGAAATCGCAATATCCGTCGAAATGCGCCGCGCCCCCAGATGCACCTGCGTGGCCAATAAATTCACCGTTTTGTGCGATCCCATCGTCCAGACCTGTGTCGGATGTTTTGGCTCCATCGCTGAAATCCCAAAGTCCTACCAGACCATTTACTGAACTTGTGTCAAAATTCGACATCTTGCTACCCTACTATACTTGGTACGCGCCCTTGCGAACGCGCACTGCGACCTTTCCAGGCCAATTTCTGCGAAATGGATTAAAAAGAAGGGATCAACGACGATGCGTTAATCACTCAATTTTATCCAATCCGCGTGCTTTTTCCCCCCGCCTTCGGCGAAGTGATCAGCGCGATTTTGTTTTAAAACGCTATGGCTTTCAGGTGCTGTGCAGACTTGAGCCATAATGCTACCCCGAAATCGTTAACGCATGGGGCTTTTGCCAAAACAAGAAAAATCTTGAAATTTCTTTAGTAAATTAACTAAACGTGAACAAAAGACGCGCTTTTTTCAAATAATGAGAAACACTGCTGCGGATCTAGAGTGTTTGTCGCGAATTTAGGTACAATGCTATTTTCCAGATGTCGCGTTTTTGACGTGATTCTCAAGATTTCGAATCAACCTAAAGAAATAAGCGTTACTCTATAGTAGGTTGAGGCGCATCTTTTAGCGGCAAATTGATCCGAAAGATTGCACCTTTGTTGGTTCCTTCATAGGAGAGCGTCCCACCAAGGTTTTTTACGATTTCTCGGCTAATGGGCAAACCCAGCCCCGCACTGCCTGCGGTGACCTTGCTGGATAGCTTTGCGAATTTTTCAAATATGATGCCGATATCGTCCTTACCGATGCCTGATCCGTTGTCTGCCACATCTATGATAAGTCGATCCCCGTAGACGCCGCTGAGGACGGCAATTTGCGGGTTTTTGGCGCCGCAGTGGCGCAAAGCGTTCGTGATCAGGTTGATCAAGACTTGCGACAACCGATCTGGGTCGGTGTGTAACAGCATCTGCTCGGCTGATTTGTCCCGCAGTATCTTGGCCCCCGTATCCTGCACCTGTGCCTGCGTCGTCGTTAAGGCGCGGTCAATCACTGACCCGACAGAGACGGTTTCCAAGTGCAGTTGTACGCGCCCGTTTTCCATAAAGCTCAGGTCGAGGATATCGTCGAGCAATCGGGTGAGGCGAATGCTTTCGTCATGAATGATCGACGCAAACTTGTTCAACTGTTCTGGTTCCAAAGGATCGCTATCGCGCAAAATTTCCGAAAACGTCCGAATAGAGGTCATGGGAGTTCGTAGCTCGTGGCTGACCTGCGATAAGAAGGTGTCCTTCTGTTCACCAAGCTCGGTCAGTTTCGCATTTGCTGCGCGCAATTGTTCCGCTGTTTGCGCCAGTTCGGTCGATTGGGTTTCCAAGCGGGCAGAATATTCCATCACTTGCGCTGTTTCATCTGCAACGGCGATCATGTCTTCGAACGAGATTTCGGCCCCGCCTGTCACCTGACCCATCATTGCGTGGGCCGCTGCCGCGCCGACACTGCCCGCAATTTCTCGTTCTAGTGTGGCGATGAATTCGTCGGTTGGTTCGGGGAGCGGTGTGTCATTGCCCTGCAAAGTGGACTGATTTTTGAAAAGGGTCATTGCCTCTTGGCGGCCCAGAATACGCTGTGCGAGGATCAGCAAATCCTCAATCGGGGTGGATCGTGTGATGCCGCGACGGGCCGACATTTGGCCAAAGACGTTGATGAACTGTACGGATTGCAGTCGTTCGATAGAGCTGGGGACCGTGACAATCGAGGTCACGACAAAGACCAGAGTGTTCATGCCCAATGACCAAAAGACGGCGTGAACCAACGGGTCATTGATGCGCACGTTCAGCAGGTCTTGGGGGGTGAGCCAGCCAATCCCGAACGGGCCATCGGCCAGCGTGCTGGCGGATAGAATGAAGGAACCGCCAAAGCTGGGGAAGAACAGGGTGTAGGCCCAAAACGCGAAACCTGTGCAAATGCCTGCAATGGCCGCAGAGCGCGTGGCGCTCGACCAAAACAGACCGCCAATCATCGCGGGTAGAACTTGGGCCACGCCAAGGAACGCGATCAAACCAATGGACGCAAGCGCCCCAGTGCCGCCCGTGATTTGAAAGTAGAGATAGCCAAGGGCAAGAACGATGGCGATGCTGGCGCGGCGTGATCTTAGGAGGAGCAAGCGCACATCATCACTGGCAGGGTTTCGGCTGGCATTGGCCCGAAGCCAAAGCGGCAGGATGATGTGGTTGGACATCATTGTTGACAGCGCAATAGACGCCACGATCACCATTGATGTGGCTGACGAGAACCCACCGAGAAACGCCAGATTGGCCAACGCGCCTTGCCCCTGTGCCAGTGGAACGGTCAAAACGAACAAATCTGGGTTCGCGTCTGCTGGCAGTGTGGAAAGGCCTGCAATGGCGATGGGCAGAACAAATAGGCTCATCAGAAAAAGGTAAAGCGGGAACGCCCAACTGGCGGTAGCAAGATGCTTTTCATTGTCGTTTTCAACCACGATGACCTGAAACATCCGTGGCAAACACAGAATGGCCGTGCCTGACAGAAAGGTCAGTGTCAGCCAGCGGTTGTTGAAAATCTCCCCTGACTTCAGAAGGCTTGGGTCCATACGCGTGAAAATATCCGCAGGGCCGCTGGCCACGCCCCAAACAACGAAAATGCCAACGGACAGCAACGCGGCGAGTTTGACAATTGCCTCAACGGCGATGGCTGTGACAACGCCGTGGTGACGTTCGTTTGAATCAAGGTTGCGGGTGCCAAAGATGATTGTGAAGACAGCCAGACCGACGGCCACATAAAAGGCGGTGGCTGTGGGGGAGGGGGCCGCGTCGCCGCTGGCTGTGGTGAACACTGCAAAGCTGAGCGCGAGGGATTGAAGTTGCAGGGCGATATAAGGCGTGGTGCCGATCACGGCGAGCAGGGTAACCAAAACGGCCAAGCTGCCGCTTTTGCCATAGCGCGAGGACAGAAGGTCGGCAATTGACGTGATACGTTGTTCGCGCCCGATACGCACAAGTTTGCGCAGCACCCACCACCAGCCGATAAAGACCAAAGTTGGACCAAGATAGATGGTGACAAATTCCAAACCGTTGCGGGCCGCCGATCCAACTGCGCCGTAATAGGTCCAAGCTGTACAATAAACCGAGATAGAGAGCGTGTAGACCAAAGGGGAGCGTAAGAAGTTGAATCGCCCCCGATCCGCCGCGCGCTCTGCCACATAGGCAATAAAGAACAAAGCCAACACATAGCCAAGGCAAAGGGCTACAATAAGGTTAAACGATCCCATCAGCGTTTTGCCTGTGTCGCCCGCCGCGCCAATCCAAAGGCCAGCAGGATCAGCCCCGCCCAAACACCAAAGACGTAAAAGATGGTGGCGGGTAGGCCAAAAACAGTACCTGATTGTGTAAAGATCGACACTACAGGGGTGGCCAGCAGCAAGATTCCCAAAAGGGGAAGCAGGGCCGCAAGGTCGCGGAATCGACGACCTGGCCCCTTTGTGGGGTTGGAGCGCGGTTCAGGCGTATTCATTCCAGCAACGACTTAACATTCGCGACGATTTCTTTGTTGGAAAACGGTTTGGTCATGAACATGGATGCGCCTGCCGCCTGCGCGGCGGCGCGATCACGGGTCTGTCCTTTGGCAGTCAGCATCAAAACAGGCGTATTGCCGATATCGCTGTCTTGGCGAATTTCTTCAAGGATATCAAAGCCGCTTTTGCCTGGCAGCATAACATCCAAGATGACCAAGTCGGGGGTTAAACGGGCGGCGGTTTCTGCCGCGCTGGTGCCGTCAGCATGGGTGCTGACAGACATGCCTTCACGCATAAGCAAAAAACTAATGGCCTCAACAATATGAGGTTCATCCTCGATCAACAACACACGTGCGTGCATCCCAGCCTCCCAACCGATAGCGGTGGAAACCTAGGCCAAGTTGGCAGAGTTACGCAAGGATATAGTCAACGCGCCGTGCATCGCAGGATTTTCTGGGGCAAACCGAACAGTGTAAACCCGCGAGAATTGGGTTGCTTTGATCCTTGCGCAACACGCGGCTGTCTGCGCTGAAAATCATGGTGGATCGCAGGATTGGGGGCAGTGAATAATCACTTATGCCCCGCGTGACCGCCAGCGCGTAGGTCAACACTTTGTCCCCTGATGGCATTTCAAGGGAGGTGCGCAAAATCTGATCAGGTTGGGCAAAGGCGCGGTAAATCGGCCAGAGCGGGCAGGCAGACGAGTAAAGCGGTAAGGGCAGTTCCGGCGTTGGTTTGCGCATTAAGACAGCGCCTGACATGTCCACTTCCATCAAGCCAAAGACGGGGAAATTTGCGTCACGGGGCATCTGCGCCATGCGAAACAGCACTTTGATCAGATCGGTTTCAAACGCCTGAGACAAGGCGATGGGATCATAGTGTACCTGTACGGCTTTTTCGACAAACGTCTTTTGCGGCATGATCGTATCAAGATCGGTGAAGCGCAATAAGCTGTCATGTAAAATCGGAGCGGTCTGAGTGCCTGCAGCGGTGCTCGGTGGTTCGCCGTCAAAAACATAATCGCGGGATGACCAGAAATCATGGGTTTGCGTGGCAGAGGGGCCTTGGGGTTCGGTTTTGTCTTCGCGATCAAAGAAATCCACCATCTTTTGCGCGGTTTCGGACAAACGTTGGCTGTCATTGTGCAGATTTTTCACAAACCGTTCGTGCATATCTTTTGGAATGGCAGATTCTGTCGCCAAAATACTGGCCGTAGAGCGGATGGCTGTGATGTTGGACAGGATTTGGTGCATGGTTTCAGACACAAATGGGTCATGCGCCATTTGATCCATCAAGGCGGTTAGGGTTTCACGTTGTTCCTGCGTGGTGCGTGATAGGCTTGATAACAGTTTTGCCCATCCTGGATATCGCCCGACAAATTCTTCGATGCGGTCCATCTCGGGTTTGATGGCGTCGTCTGATTTTGCGACCTCGGTTAATGTGTTGATCAAAGTTGCATCGGCCCCTTCTGACAGGTCCGAAGGCTGCATTCCAAGTTCGCGTGCAAGGGCAATCAAAGTGCGTCCAGCGATTCCCCTTCTGTTGTGCTCGATCAGGTTTAAGTAGCTTGCCGAGATGCCAACGGTTTTCGCGAGCGCCGTTTGCGTCAGCTTATTTGCCCGTCTGCGTTCGCGAATGCGTGTTCCAACCAAGGTACGTGCCACAATTTTTATCCTTTGATTGCTTGCCGTTGAGCGTGTTTGGTTAACTAATTTACACTCAATATCGGAATTTTGAGAAATTCTTTACAAGAAAAGGTAGTGAAAGCAAGTGTTTGTTGTATTTTTCACAGTTCGGCCAGAAGATGAGCGCGTCAATACTTTGACTGGATGTCCGGGCGCTAGTCCATGGGAGGATCATCGGCCGGTCAATAAATTGAGTTCATTGGGAGGAAATCTATGACTCTGAAAAACACAACACGTCGTGGTGTGCTTAAAGGCGGTGCCCTTGCGGGTGCAGGTCTGGCAATGCCACAACTTCTGACAGCGGCAAGCCACGCGGGTTATTTGAACGCGCCACAAGGCGCTTCTGTAACACTCGGCTTCAACGTGCCACAAACTGGTCCTTACGCGGACGAGGGTGCGGACGAGCTGCGCGCATATGAGCTGGCTGTTGAGCACCTGAACGGTGGCGGCGACGGCGGCATGATGGGTACATTCACAGTTGGCGGCGGTGCAAACGCACTTAAAGGTAACGGTATCCTTGGCAAAAAAGTTGAGTACGTCACAGGCGATACACAAACTAAGCCAGACGCGGCGCGCGCATCTGCACGTTCCATGATCGAAAAAGACGGCGCAATCATGATCACTGGTGGGTCTTCCTCTGGTGTTGCTGTTGCGGTTCAAGCCTTGTGTCAGGAAGCTGGCATCATCTTTATGGC
>CAYWIR010000024.1:0-13470 GCA_964458375.1 uncultured Neptunicoccus sp. | reverse complement strand
TCTAAGGCCGCATTGTCACGGGTCGATATGACCCGCGTGAAACACTAAGGGGCTGAAGATGACACAAGAACCCAAAGTTCGCCTGCGCAATCTGTTCAAAATCTTTGGCGCTAAGGACAAAGAAGTCCTGCAGCATGTCAAAGACGGCATGAGCAAAGAAGACCTGCTGGTCCAACACCGTCACGTGTTGGGCTTGCAAGACATCAACGTGGACATGCAAGCAGGTGAAATCACCGTTGTCATGGGCCTGTCAGGCTCTGGTAAATCGACGCTGATCCGCCACCTGAACCGTCTGATTGAACCCACTGCGGGGGAAATCTTGATCGACGGTGTGGATGTGATGGGCCTGTCTGAACCGGGTCTGCGCAATGTGCGCCAGGAAAAAATGTCCATGGTGTTCCAAAAATTCGCACTCTTGCCGCACCGCACGGTGCTGCAAAACGCGGGTATGGCGCTTGCGGTGCGCGGCGAAAGCCAAGCCACCTGCGATGCAGAGGCCACCAAATGGCTGGCGCGCGTAGGTCTGCAAGGCTACGAGAGCCACTACCCAGCACAGCTGTCTGGCGGTATGCAACAGCGGGTCGGGATCGCACGTGCGTTGACGGCAAACACCGACATCATGCTCATGGACGAAGCCTTCTCTGCGTTGGATCCGCTGATCCGAACCGACATGCAAAACCTGCTGTTGGAGCTGCAAGAAGAACTGCACAAAACCATCGTCTTCATCACCCATGACTTGGACGAAGCCCTAAAACTGGCAGATCACCTCGTCATCCTAAAAGATGGCGCAGTTGTTCAGCAGGGGGAACCGCAGGGCATCCTGATGAACCCATCAGACCCGTATATCGAAGACTTTGTATCCGACATTAACCGCGCCCGTGTTTTGCGCGTGAAGTCGGTTATGTCGCCTTTGAAAGGGTCTAAGTTTGCGGGTGACGTGGAAATCCATGACAATCTTGAATCGCTGATTGCCCGTTCTGGCGGCGATACAACGCTTCATTATCGCGTCATGAGCGGCGATACCGCTGTGGGCGAACTGCACATGCGCGACCTTGTCAAAGCACTGGTTCCACGCCTGTCGTCGTCAGAAGCGGCAGAATAAACAATCACTCTTTGCCACGCGCTAAAATAGGCGTGTGGCAAATACTGTTCCCTTACAAGACAGTATCTTTGGACAATTCGAACGGATCGTTGTTCAGCGTTAAAATGGGCAACAACAGGCCAAACAACTCGGCCTGCGAAGACACACCACACCGTTTATAAAGCTGCTTGCGAAACACTTTGACCGTTTGTGTTGATATCCCAAGACGCAGTCCGATGGATGTGGACGAATGTCCCTGCAATACATGGAACGCAACTTCGGATTGCCGATTGGTCAGGTTGATGTTTCGACTTTCCGACACCAAACGGGCAATGCGCTGTGGCACGCTTTCATCCTCACGCTCTGTAACAAACCGAATGTCTGGCCACTGGCGTTTGACCAACGCCTCCACAACGGGTGCAATGGCGCGCGCAGCTGACAATTCACTTGACGAAAACTGCTGGTTAGATCGCGCATCACGCCCCAAACAGACATGGATACTAACCTCAGGCTTTGGCCAAACCACAAAGCCGATTTCATCCACAATGGTTGTCCGCCGGTAATATTCGATGAAATACCGATTGCGCGGAAATTGGTCGGGGGCAATGTCCCAGATGCGATAAAGCCCAGCTTTTTCTTTGCGCCGATGCACTTCGTAAAAAGGGTCCAGCAAATAGGCTCCAGCCAAATACACATTTTTCATGTGCCGATGAACTTCGGGAATATAGCTGTTGGACATCAAAAGCTGCGGGGTTTGGTCTTTGTAATAGGCCAGCAATGTCGTGTTATCTTGTCCCGCCACAGAGAACAGCCAAGCATTCAAATGCTGCATAAAATCAGCGGTGCCCTGTGTCGCGATTACTCTGCCAAGCAATGCCTCTGAAGTTTCAATCTCCGACACTTTTACCTCTTTGGGGGTATATACCCCCCAAATTGCCTTCGCTACGCTTTGGAGTCAATACGGGGGGGTATCTGGCTACACAGCCACCAATACCAGCAAGGGAAGCACTACGTGTCTGCCACCACAGAAATCGCCGTCGATATCCAAAATGTAACCAAGAAGTATGGGGATTTCACCGCCCTACAAGATGTGAACCTCTCCATTCGCGACAATGAGTTTTTTACCCTGCTAGGTCCATCAGGTTGCGGAAAAACAACTTTGCTGCGCTCCATTGCTGGGTTTGAAGATATCACCAATGGGTCCATTGTTTTATATGGCCAAGACATTGCAAACCTGCGCCCTAATGAACGGCCAGTGAACACCGTCTTTCAGCAATACGCCCTGTTCCCCCACATGAATGTCACCCAAAACGTTATGTTTGGATTGTTACGGCAAGGGGTAGACAAAGCGACAGCGCAAAAAAGGGTAGGGGAGGTTCTCGAACTCGTCCAATTGACTGCATTCGCGGGCCGTTTTCCAAACCAACTGTCTGGCGGGCAACAGCAACGGGTCGCCTTGGCCCGCGCCCTTGCTCCGAGCCCCAAAGTCCTTCTGCTCGATGAACCGCTATCGGCTCTTGATTTAAAACTGCGTCAAGCCGTGCGCTTAGAACTCCAGCAGATTCAAAACCAAACGGGGATCACCTTTATCTTTGTGACCCATGATCAAGAAGAAGCCTTGACCATGTCGGACCGCATCGCCGTGATCGAAGGCGGTACACTTCAACAGGTTGGCAGCGCCCAAGAAATCTACGAAGCGCCAAAGAACAAATTTGTGGCCGACTTCATTGGCGAAACAAACCTGCTGGATGTGGTGGTTTCATCGGTCCAAAGCGGTATCGCTCTGTGTACCCTTCCAGGCGGGGCAGAAATCAAATGCCCCTCCGCCGAAGGTGCAGGGGCTGGCAAAGGCCACCTATCTGTGCGGCCTGAACGGATCGCGATAACAACGGCTGACAAAGGCCTCGTCACAGGCACCGTTTCGCGGCACATTTATTTAGGCACAGACATGCACGTCGAGGTGACAGTCACCAACGGCGAAACAGTAACGGTGCGGATGCAAAATTCCCTGCAAACCCAAATTCCAGATGTCGGCCAGTCCATCGGCCTAGAGTTTGAGGCAGGCGCCGCGCGTCTGTTGGTGGACTGATGGCAGGGGGAATAGGCTCAACCGCGTCATCAAACACGCGCACCTACGCAGGGTTTGGCATCCCTCTGATCCTACCTGCTTGGCTGGTCATCGGCATTTTTCTGGTGCTGCCCGTTGGCATGATGCTGATTTATTCTTTCCTGACGAAAGAATTCCGTGGGGGTGTAATCTGGGAATTCTCACTTGCGGCCTATGATCAGTTTTTCTTTGACCGTGGATTGTTTGGGGACGAACCACCAAAAATTGAATGGACCTATATCAGCATCTTTTGGCGGTCCATTTGGCAGGCCGCTGTTGCAACACTCTTCTGCTTAATAATCGGGTTCCCAACAGCATGGTTCATCGCAACGCGCACGGGGCGCAACCGCTCTATCTGGTTGTTTCTCATTACAATCCCCTATTGGGTGAACCTGCTCATCCGCACAATATCGATGAAGTTCTTGATCCGCGACAATGGTCCGATGAATGAACTTTTGCTGTCCACGGGGCTGATTTCCGAGCCGATAACAATAATCAATACCAACCTTGCCGTGCAGCTTGGACTGTTTTATTCCTATCTGCCCTTCATGGTGCTGCCGATTTATGCGGCTGTAGAACGCTATAATTTCGCGTTGTCGGAAGCTGCCGCTGATCTTTACGCCTCACGCTATGTGACCTTAACTCAGATTATTCTGCCCGCAGTGAAGCCAGGCATCATTGCGGGATGCATCCTTGTGTTTGTGCCAAGCCTTGGCGCATTTCTTGCCCCTGATCTGTTGGGTGGTGCCAAGAATTTTATGATCGGGTCTCTTATCGAGGAACAATTCAAGGGCAGCGCAGGCAACTGGCCGTTTGGAGCCGCAGCTTCCATGATCTTATTGTCGATGGTGTTGGTGGTTCTCACACTCTACGCCCGTCAACAAACACGGGAGCAAGGATAATGGCACGCAAACCCCTTGATCTACGCCGCTTCCCTGGCTTTTTACCGCTGACATACCTGTGTCTGTTTTTGCTCTATGCACCGTTGATCATCGTTATGATCTATTCATTCAACGACAGTGCATCGATTACCAAATGGGACAGCATATCACTGCGCTGGTACAAAGAAGTGTTCTTTGGCGTTGAGGCCCCCAAATTCAGAACAGCCACCTTTAATTCGGTCACGATCGCGCTGCTTGCTGCAACATCGGCCACGATTATTGCCACAATGGCCGCCACTGCGATGCTGCGGGCTGGTAAATTCCGTGGCAAATCTGCGAGCTTTGCGTTGATCAACTTGCCGCTGATGGTGCCAGAAATCGTTACGGCCGTGGCCACGCTCATCTTCTTTTCTGCCATTGGGTTCACAACTGGATACTTAACCATTGTTCTGGCCCATATCGTCTTTTGTATTCCTTTTGCGTACCTGCCTATTGCGGCACGGATGCAAGGGATTGAAGACGTCTACGAACAAGCGGCCCAAGACCTTTACGCCACTCGATTAGAAGCGTTCCGCCTGATCCTACTGCCGCTTATGGCCCCAGGTATCCTGTCTGGCTTCTTGCTCGCGTTCATTATTTCACTTGATGACTTCATCATCACAAACTTTGTCAAAGGCGCAGGTGTCGAAACCTTGCCCACAGCAATCTATGGCGCTGTCAGACAAGGTATCAAACCTAATATAATGGCAATTTCCACACTGCTCCTGATGGTCTCCGTGGTCTTTGTCACCCTGTCCTATTTCGTCGGACGGATGGGGGACAAAAAAGGATGACGACGATTCACCCAACGGAGAGAAACTATGAAAAAATTACTTAAACTTGGTGCCTCGGCACTCGCTCTGACACTTGCTGCCAATGCTGCCAGCGCCGAAGGCAAACTAGTGATCTACAACTGGTTTGAATACCTGCCACAAGAACTGATCGACAAATTCGCGGCAGAACACGGTGTCGAAGTCACAATGGACACATTCGATTCCAACGAAGCCATGCTTGCCTCGTTGAAGGCGGGTAAAATGGGCACCTATGACGTGGCTATGCCGTCTGACTACATGGTTGATATCATGGGCGGCGAAGGAATGCTCGATACATTCACACCTGATGAAATGCCAAACTTTGGCAACATCATGGATCAATGGATGGACGTCAACTTTGACCCAGGCCGCAAAAGCTCGGTTCCTTACCAGTGGGGCTCCACTAGCTTCTCTGTAAACCGTGACGCCTACCAAGGGGACATCAACACGCTCGCCATGATCTTCAATCCACCTGAAGAATTGCGCGGCAAGATCAACGTTCTGGACAGCCAAGGCGAAGTTCTCGCGCTTGGGTCCATGTACTTGGGCATTCCACAGTGTTCCTCTGATCGCGACCAGTTAAAGGCGCTCAACGATCTGGTTCTGGCTGCAAAACCACATTGGGCCAGCTTTGGCTCGGATGTGGCCAAGGACGTATTGGTTTCTGGTGATGCATCTGTTGGGATGATCTGGTCTGGCTTTGGGGCCAAGGCCCGCGAAGAAGGCGCGAACATCGAATATGCCTTCCCCAAAGAAGGCTATGTGGTCTGGACAGACAGCATTGTTCTGCTCAAAGACGCGCCAAACCGTGCGAACGCCCTGAAGTTTATGAACTTCATGCTAGAGCCTGAAAACGCTGCCGCCCTGACGAACTTTGCGGCCTACACGGCTGGGGTTAAGGGCACGGAACCGTTCTTGTCCGACACTGTGAAAAACTCACCAGAGTCCAACCCACCAGCGACACCAGTTGGTGAATTGGTCATGGCCTGTCCGCAAGAGGTGCAAGCGGTCTACGACACCATTTGGACAAACCTTAAAAAGTAACCAAAGTCGCAGAGCAGTTTCGACTGCTCTGCGAGAACGGCTTGGTATGAAAACGATTTACAGCGAAAAACACAAACTGCGTGACGCCAAAACAGAGCTTTATGGCGGCGAACTCGTTATGCCTTTTGAACGGCCCTCCCGCGCGCAATATATCTATGATCGCATCAAAGCGGTTGGGCTTGGCCCAATCACGGCCCCAAACGAATACGGCCTAGACCCGATCACCCGCATTCATGACGCCGAATTTGTCGAGTTTCTCCAACAGGCTTGGACCCTGTGGCAAGCGGAAGGCTTTAAAGGCGAGGCATTGCCGACCTGTTGGCCCGCACGCCGCATGTCAAACAAGAAACCTGAATTTATCGAAGGCCAGCTTGGCTATTATGCACTGGCGGCTGAAACATCCCTAACCGATGGCACATGGGACGCGGCCTATGCCAGTGCGCAAGTCGCGCTGACAGGTGCCGAGGACATAATGGCAGGGCATCACGCCTTTGCCCTATGTCGACCCCCAGGCCATCATGCCGCCATTGATATGTACGGCGGTTATTGTTTCCTAAACAACGCGGCGATTGCGGCCCAGTCCTTGCGTGATCAAGGCATGGATCGTGTGGCCATCGTGGATGTGGATTTCCATCACGGCAACGGCACACAGGACATTTTTTACACCCGCGATGATGTGCTGTTTGCATCCCTTCACGGCGATCCAATGCATGCCTTCCCACACTTCCTTGGTCATGCTGATGAAACGGGGCAGGGGAAAGGTGTTGGCTTCACTCACAACTACCCAATGCCACCTGGCACCAATTTTGAAACATGGCGCGCTGCGCTGGCGGATGCGCTGACCAAAGTAACGCAATTCAAACCAGACGCGCTGATTATTTCGCTTGGCGTTGATACGTTTGAAACGGACCCCATTAGCTTCTTTAAACTGAAATCCGACGACTTCACCACTTATGGCGCAGATATCGCCGCGCTGAACTTGCCGACCTTGTTTGTGATGGAAGGCGGCTATGACATCGCAGAAATCGGCATTAACACCGTCAATGTGCTTACAGGGTTTGAAGGCGCATGATCGTCGCAGCCTATCAAGCCACCCCCGTCGAAGCGGACATAGAGGCTGGGTTTGCCAAGGTGGATGAAATCTTGGCTCAAGCCGCTGCAAAAAATGCTGAAATGCTGGTCTTTCCTGAACTTTATTTACCTGGATACAACCAACAACATCTGATGCCAGACTTGGCCCAAGCTACAGATGGACCGTGGGAACAACGGTTCTCTGCTCTAGCAGCAAAACATACGTGCGGCCTGACAATTGGATGGGCCGAAAATCAAGGCGATGTTCTTTTCAACTCCGCCAGTTGCTTTGACGCCAAAGGCGTAAAATGCGGACACTTTCGCAAAGTGCAGCTTTGGGGACCTCAGGAACAAGCCACCTTTGAATTTGGCGACAGTTACACTGTTTTTGATCTGAACGGCATCAAAACCGCTATGTTGATCTGCTACGATGTTGAATTCATTGATCACACCCGCGCTTTGGCCGATCTTGGCGTCAGGCTAATCCTTGTGCCAACCGCCAACCCAAAAGGGTACGGCGAACAGGTGGAAATGATGATCCGCGCCAATGCAGGGGATGGTGGGTTAACCATCGTTTATGCAAACTTCTGTGGTGTGGACAACGGCTTGGAGTTTGGCGGTAATTCCATCATCGCAGCGCCTGATACCAGCGTTCTTGCAAGGGCGGACACAGAGCCAGCCCTGATTGTGGCCAACCTCAACGACATTAATTCAATCGACCCGCAATTCCTGCCAACCTATCGGCAAGATTATAGAAAGGTAGTTTCCTAATGACACTCGACATTCCCACAAGCACTGATGAGATACTCACATCTGACAGCCACCTGATCCAGTCTTTCGCAAACCTTCATGGTTTAAAACAACAGGATGCCCGCACAGCCATTGTGGGCGCAAAGGGCGCTTATGTGACAGACAGCGAAGGCAATCAGTTGATAGACGGCATTGGCGGATTGTGGTGTGTGAATGTCGGCCATGGCCGCACCGAAATCATTGACGCGATCACGGAACAGCTCAAGACGCTCGACTATTATTCTACGTTTTACAACTTCACGCACCCAGCGGCGGCCCAATTGGCGCAAAAGGTGGCCTCCCTCGCACCTGACGGTCTAAACCATGTGTATTTTGCAAATTCGGGATCGGTCGCAAACGACAGTGCTGTTCGAATGCTGCACCATTATAACAACCTCAAAGGCCGCCCAAACAAAAAGAAAATCCTATCGCGTATCGGCGCGTACCACGGCTCAACACATCTCTCTATGGCGATGACCACACCACTTTATTCCGAAGGCTGGGACACGGCAGCGGATGGCCTCGTGCATCACTTACGGTCCCCGTACCAATACCGCGAAGGCGAAGATGGTATGACCGAAGCGGAATTTCTAGAGGTCCTTGCCAAAGATATGATCGACACCATCCAAGAGATCGGCGCAGAAAATATCGCAGGCTTTATTGCAGAACCCATCATGGGGGCAGGGGGCGTTCTGGTCGCCCCTGCGGGGTATCACAAACGCATGCGCGATATCACGGCAGAGCATGATATCATGTATATCGCCGACGAGGTCGTCACGGCCTTTGGCCGTTTGGGGGAAATGTTCTCTTCAGAGTCTATTTACGGCATGGTTCCAGATATCATCTGTACGGCCAAGGGCATCACATCAGGCTATCAGCCCTTGTCTGCAACCATCATTTCCGACGAGATTTATGATGTGATCTCAGGCCCTGATGCGATGTTCTTGCACGGCATGACATATTCAGGCCACCCAGCCGCCTGTGCTGCGGGTCTGGCCAATATTGCCATCCTTGAAAATGAAGACATTCCGGGCCGTGTGAAAACCACGGGCAAAGTCTTTGAAAACGCTCTGCGTGGTTTGTCGGATTTGGACGCCGTCGGCGAAGTGCGCGGCAGCCACTTTATGATGGGGATCGAATTTGTTGCGAACAAAGACACCAAAGAAACCTACTCGGATGAGGTGAATATCGGGTTGCAAATCGCCCAAGAATGCCAACGCCGCGGCCTTATCGCACGCCCACTTGGCAACATCCTGATCCTATCGCCCACCCTTATCATGGACGAACCCATGATTGCCGAAATCGAAGGCATCCTACGCGAGAGCATTCAAACGGCCGTTAGCAAGGTGTAGGTTATAAATACGCGATTTGACGCGCGCGCTTTTCCAAAATGGCGCTGCGGCCCAACTCGCGTGTTAGGCTGTTTTCGCAATCCGTCTGCCGACCCATTTGTGCTGTTTCTATAGCAGAAACCCGCACCCAAACGCCAAAAGGTATTCCAAAGTATAGGCCTGCTATGCGTTTCCGAGAGTTTCTGAACTTTTGGGAACCTGCAAGCCAAGCGCCGATCCGTCTATCTCTTCCTCAACAAATCAGTGTGAGGATTGATGATGTTAAAGACTAAAAACAAATGTGCCCGCTTGGGTATCGTTGGAGCGGCAGGCGTGATTGCCATCGCATCTGGTGACCCTGCATTGGCGAAAAAGAAAACTCCAAAGGACTATTCCCCTTTGGTGTTCGATGCGTCCAAACGCAAAAAAACAAAGTCACGGATTTCGGATCGACTGACCTATTCCGCATATACCAGCCTGCGCTTTCAAGGTGAGCGGAATATCAATCTAGACGATCGCGTGACAGACACGTCCAACGAATTCGCCTTCTATTTGGGTGCAGCCGCAAAGTACAAAATTACTGAGACTGTCGTGGCCTTTGCACATGCCGAACTGGATGTGCGCAAGAAGACGACGCATATCAAACAGTATGATCTGGTCAACAAACTCAAGGTCAAAGAAGCGCATGTGGCGTTCAAGCTGAACGATGCAAACACCTTAACCGTTGGTCGTATGCGGTTTGCCGATGCCCACAAATGGATTGTAGATGCCTCCGTCGACGGGGTGCATTTTTCGCATAAATCTGGGGATCGCGCATTTGAAGTGGCCGCCTTTCGCGACGTGTTCAATGATGCGGGGGACTACGCGCTGTTCCATATGACACGTTTCTCCAAAAAGGGGCATTCAGGACTTTATGTCTTGGCTGAACAGGCCCGCACCGAACGCCGCTTGCATGTTATTGGCTACCTTAAGAAAACGCCGTCCAAACGGTTTAGCTACACGCTCCACGGCGCGGGTGTTTTGGGCGATGCCGCAAATGGAAAATCCAATGGGTTTGGGTTTGATGCCCGTGCAACTTACAAATTTGATCTTCCCCACAAACCGCAGGTGACTTTTGGTTTGGCTGCGGGAACAGACGGGTTTCGCCAGACAGGTTTGCACAGCAATAAAACCTATGACGGGGGGCAAACACAATTCAATCGGTATGGATATGTGTTTCAACCAGAGTTAACGAATTTGGCCGCCGCCACTGTGTCTTTGGGGCTGCGACCTTCTCGGCGCTTTTCACTTGATCTAACAGCACATGCTTACATGCAGCTGTCCTCTTCAACCACAGCCCCCATCGCTCGCGTCACTGGCTCTACAAACGGCACGTCTTCCTATCTCGGATCGGAACTCAGCCTGACAGGCGCTTGGCGGCCTTCTAAGAAAACCAAATTCGAATTTGGCATCGGCGCCTTCAAGGCAGGTTCTGCCTTCAACAATCGCGGGACGTCCAAACGGGTCTATGCCCGCCTGTCGATGTATTTCTAGTCTTATTAAAAGGAAAAAACCAATGTCCCTTAGTTCAAAATTATCTCTGACCTCGGCTTTCTGTGTGTTCTTTTCAATGCAGGCCTTTGCAGACGACACGAGCCTCTACGCAGAAGTTGCGCCAGACGATGCCAGCTTTGTCCGCTTCGTCGGCTTCACAGACACAGCAACAGCAGAGTTTGCCGGCAAGGATTTCGACCTGCCAAAAGAGGCACTCAACGCCTATGTCCCAGTGTCATCCTCGCTGCTGAATGATGTTCCAAATGGCAGCTACTTCACGGTTCTGCGCACAGCAGATGGCCAAAAAGACATCATCTCAGAAGGCAGCCGAGACACACGCTCCAAAGTCTTTTTGTTCCTGATCAACGGCACGGAAACGGCCCTTGATCTGCGTTTGGCAGACAACTCCGCCACCGTGATTGACGGCGTAGGGCAGGGGCAATCTGGCAAGCGCGGCGTGAACCCCTTGTCGGTCACGCTTGGCGTGTTTGCGGATGATGCGCAGACCCCAATGCAGACGTTCGAAGTGTCATTGAAGCGGGGTCAAAACATCAGCTTTGTCGCAGATGATCGCGGCATTCACCTTATCGAAAACCAATTTGGCCCTGTCGCCAAGTAATCGCGTGTCGGAGTTCTAACCATGATTTTCTCATCCGCCATATTCGTTTTTGGATTTCTGCCGCTGTTTCTGGCCGTCTACTACGCGGTGCCCAAACAGGCCAAGTCTTGGGTCATTCTGCTGGGCAGTTATGCGTTTTACGGTTGGTGGCGGTTGGATTACCTCGCGGTTGTGTTTGGCATGTCTTTGGTCAGCTATTTTGCCGCCCATGTTGCCAGTAACGCCCCTTCAGATCGGACCCGTGCTTGGGCTGTTCGTCTTGGTGTTACCTTTGATCTATTGGTCCTGGGGTACTTCAAATACACCATGTTCCTTCTGGGCGGCCTAGGTGATCTGTCAGTTGCTTTTGGCGGTGCGGATATGACCATTCCATCCATCATTCTGCCAATCGGCATCAGCTTTCACACCTTTCAGTCCATCAGTTACATCATCGACGTGTCTCGCAAGGATGCTCCTCCCGCCCGCCGCTTGGTTGATTTTCTCGCCTTTGGGTCGTTGTTCCCACAACTGATCGCAGGCCCTGTGCTGCGCTACAAAGATCTCGCCGAGCAGTTTGAAACGCGGACCCATTCAGCGCAAAAGTTCATGCAAGGCATCACACGGTTTGTGCAAGGTTTGGCCATGAAACTGTTGATCGCTGACAACGTGGCCCCCCTTGCAGGTCGCGTTTTTGGAACCGCATCCCCAACCGCAACCGAGGCTTGGCTCGGCACGGCCGCATATTCCATTCAGTTGTTTTTCGACTTTGCTGGATACTCTGCCATGGCCATCGGGTTGGGCCTGATGATCGGGTTTAAATTCATTGAGAACTTTGATGCCCCTTACACCAGTCGCTCCATCACAGAATTTTGGCGACGTTGGCATATCAGCCTGTCCCTTTGGCTGCGCGATTACCTCTATCTGCCTCTTGGTGGAAACCGCAAAGGTGCTGTGCGCACGTACGTTAACTTGATGCTGACGATGGTTCTGGGGGGCTTTTGGCACGGTGCGAATTGGACATTCGTTCTTTGGGGCGTGTGGCATGGCGGCTGGCTGGCTGTTGAACGCATGCTTGGCGCGAAAAGCGGCGGGTCGGTTTGGCCAAAGACTGTCGCATGGCCCTTCACAATGATCTTGGTGATGATCGGCTGGGTTCTGTTTCGCGCGGAAACACTGACCCAAGCCACAGATATGTATCGCGGAATGCTCGGGGCGAACGGCTGGGAAATGTCAGCCAATCTCGCATGGCAAACCCAAAACACCGAAATCGCGGCCCTAATCCTTGGCGCTCTTATCTCAGTGCAAGGAGCCCGTTTGGCCACCGTTGCCACCGCTACGCCAGGGTCATTTCGAATGGCAGGCACGGCGGCGTTGATGGCAGCAGCCTTCACCGCGCTTATCGCTCAAAGCCACTCTCCGTTTTTGTACTTTCAGTTTTAAGGATCAATCAGATGGATATGAAAATCACAAACACGCTCTATTCCACGGCCTTCGTTGCTGGCTTGGCATCCATCGGCTTCCTAAGCCACACCGCAAACACTGGCACCGTTAACCTTTCTGGTCTCATAAACGGTTCGACACAGTCGCGGTATGAAGATGGCTTCAAGGCTGCAAACCCGCTGAAATCAACCGCAATCGCCGCCATGGGCGCGTTTAAATACGCGGTTTTTGGACAAGCGGCTGAGGGCGCAGTTGTTGGAAAAAATGGATGGTTGTTCACCAGTGAAGAGCTTGAAACCACATCAAATTTCAACCCAAATATCCATTCATCGGTTGATCAGATTGCGCGCGTGAATGCAGAAATGGCATCCAGAGGCGTGTATCTTCTGACAGTCATCGTGCCTGACAAAGCCGAGGTGTATGCCGATCAGTTAAACGTGGCGCGGGTGCCCACTGTCAAAAACCGACGTGACGTGCTGACCACTGCTTTGACTGAACGTGGTATCGCGGTTTTGGACAGCACATTGGCCTTAGAACAGGCCAAACCCGCAGGCGACGTTTTCATGCGCGACGACACGCATTGGTCCCCGAACGGGAGCCGAGCCGTAGCGAACGAAGTGGCCGAACGGGTCAAGATGGTTAGGTTTTCCAGAACTGAAGTCACAACCAAGGCGGCTGGAAACAAAGCTTTTGATGGCGATCTACTCGCCTATGTTCCAACTGGCGCATTGCGCCCGCTGATCG
>CAYWIR010000023.1:0-13708 GCA_964458375.1 uncultured Neptunicoccus sp. | reverse complement strand
TGGAAGCCTGGCCAGAGCAAGTCGAGCTTGGTCCCTTCAAAGTGGGCTTTATGCCTGTGTCACACTCAATCCCTGAAGCCTCAGGACTTGTGATTGATAGCCCTGCTGGGCGCGTGGTTCACACAGGGGATTTCAAATTGGACCCCGATCCGATTGTTGGCGAACCTTACAATCCAGCCTTGTTCCGCGAGATTGCGAAGGACGGTGTTCAGGCGTTGGTCTGTGACAGTACGAATGTGTTTTCACCTAACCCCGGAAAATCGGAATCTGGCCTTGGTGAGCATATCACCAAGCTGATGAAAGATGCGTCAGGCATGGTCGTTGCAACGACCTTTGCCTCGAACGTGGCGCGGTTGAAAACGCTGGCGCAAGCGGGTGTTGATTCTGGCCGTTCGGTTGTGGTTCTGGGCCGTGCCATGAAGAAGATGTTGGGCTATGCCAATTTTGCGGGATTGATCGACAATTTCCCACCCACCGTCGATGTGGAAGATGCCCATGATATCCCGCGTGAAAACCTGATGCTGCTTGTTACTGGCAGCCAAGGGGAACGGCGCGCGGCCTCTGCGCAATTGGCCAATGGCAAATATTTGGGGCTGTCTTTGCGCGAAGGGGATACCTTCTTGTTTTCAAGCAAAACCATCCCTGGAAACGAAATTGGTGTGGGCCGGATCATCAACGCGTTCAGCGAAATGGGTGTGAATGTTGTGGATGAATCCGCGGGACACTACCATGTATCGGGCCACGCAAACGGCCCTGATTTGGCTGAAATCCACGGTATTTTTAAACCCAAAATGCTGATCCCGATGCACGGCGAACATCGCCATTTGCGGGCACATGCCAATTTGGCGGCAGAGCGGAATATCCCCTCTGTGATCGCCAGCAATGGGGCGATGGTGGACCTGTCTGGTGATCTGCCAGAGATCGTAGAAAACATCGAAACTGGCCGTATCTACCTTGATGGCAAACGCCTGATTGGGGCCTATGACGGTGTCGTGCTGGAGCGTATGCGCATGGCATTGCGCGGGGCAGTGGTTGTCAGTTTGTTGTTTGAAGACAATGCTTTGATCGGCGAAAGCTGGGCAGAGGTGCTGGGCTTGCCTGATACAGGTGCCATGGAACCCGCACTGCAAGAAGCGTTAGAGCAAAACATCGATGAAGAGCTGCTGAGCGCGAAAAAAGCCACGCTTATGAGCGACGATGATGTCGAAAAACTGGTGACGCGCACGGTGTCGCGTGTGTGTAAGGATTTGATCGGCAAAAAGCCGGTTGTCAAAGTTCTGATCAACCGGCTTGTCGACTAACGCCTTAGGATGCAGACTCGCCTGTTACTGGCGTGTCTGCGTCCACTGCAACGTCTTCTGATACGCTGTCTTGGTTGGCCGTGTCTTCTGCGTCTTTCTTGCGACGTGTGGCGCGTTTGATTTCGAAGGTGCGCATCATGAAAGCAGGGACGTGTTCGCCCATGCCAACAACCTTGTTGCGGCCTTCTGATCCTTTGTTGCCACGCCCACCGCCTTTGTTTGAAGGCTCGCGCTTTTCTTGCGGTTCAGATGTGGTCGCATCGTTTTTCGGTTTGCGCGGGGCACGTTCGCGTTTTGGTTTTTCTTCTTTGGCTTCAACGGCTTCTGAAGAACCGCCGCCAACTGGACCGTTTGGCGGGTCCATACGGTCGATCTTTTTCTCAACCAGCTCTTCGATTTTATCAAGATGCTTTTGCTCAAAAGGCAGAACCAATGTAATGGCTTTGCCGTCGCGACCTGCGCGACCTGTGCGGCCAATACGGTGCACGTAGTCTTCGGCGTGGATTGGCACATCAAAGTTGACGACATGGCTTACGGCAGGAACGTCCAAACCACGAGCAGCCACATCAGAAGCGACGAGGATTTTCAGGTCGCCAGCGCGGAAACCATCGAGCGTTTGGGTGCGGATTTTCTGGTCCAGATCACCGTGGATCGCGCCAGCATCAAAACCGTGTTTCTTCAACGATTTCATGACGATATCGACTTCGGATTTTCTGTTGCAGAAAATGATGCCGTTGGTCAGCGTGTCGCCTTCTTGTTTTAGAATATCGCGCAATAAGGCCCGTTTTTCTTTGCCCTCTTTACTGCGATGGGACGCTTTGAAGAGGCAGATTTTCTGGGTGATATTTTCAGATGTGGTGGCCTGGCGGGCGACTTCTACACGTTCTGGATTTTGCAGGAATTCTTGCGTGATCCGTGTGATCTCTGGGGCCATTGTGGCGGAGAAAAACAGTGTTTGGCGAGTGAAAGGGGTCAGCTTGAAGATGCGTTCGATGTCAGGAATGAACCCCATGTCGAGCATGCGGTCGGCTTCGTCCACCACCATGATCTGAACGCCTGTCAGCATCAGTTTGCCGCGTTCAAAATGGTCGAGCAAACGGCCTGGTGTTGCGATCAAAACGTCGACGCCGCGGTCGATCAATCGGTCTTGTTCCTTGAAGCTGACGCCGCCGATAAGAAGCGCCATGGTCAGCTTGCAGTGCTTTGCATAAACTTCAAAGTTTTCAGCAACTTGAGCAGCCAATTCCCGTGTCGGGCAGAGCACCAAAGAACGCGGCATGCGTGCGCGCGCGCGGCCCTTAGCGAGTTTGGTGATCATGGGCAGTGTAAAGCTGGCAGTTTTGCCTGTGCCTGTCTGTGCGATGCCGAGCACGTCGCGTCCATTAAGGGCGTGTGGGATGGCAGCGGCTTGGATGGGCGTTGGGCTTTCGTAGCCTGCTTCGCCAATGGCCTTGAGGACCTTTGGGTCCAGGTCCAGGTCAGTAAATTTGGTCATAAGTGTCCGTTTGTTGCGGCGTTAAAAATATGCCGCAGTGTAAGAGCGGCCGGAGCCCCGTATCGGGCTCTTTCATCTGCACCCTCACATAGCGAGTTTTGGGGCCGTGTCAATCAACTGCCCTTGTTTATAAGGGAATTGAGCGGAAAGGCCGCCATTGTTGCCCGATTGGAAACAATGGCGAGACCCTGCGCCTTTTAAATTCTGTGGGTAGGGGTTATATCCAATGGAAACAAAGGGATGGTGCTTTGGAATATCTGTATTATGCGCTGATTGGGCTGTTTGGCTTGGTGATCTTGATCCTTGCGGTGCGGGCGTTGCGGCGTCGGGTGAAACGGGCGATTTGGATCGGGCGCTATGGTGATGGCGATTTTATCGACACGATGATGTCCGGGCGGATTGAGCGTGGGATGACGCTGGATATGGTGCTGGATGTTTGGGGGACACCTGCGGACATGGATGAAACCGTTTTAAAGACCAAGACAAAGCGCGAGTTGAAGTACGACCAGAAAGGTAAAAACCGTTTTGGTACAAGGGTTTATCTGGAAAACGGCGAGGTCGTTGGCTGGGAAACCAAATAGGGTGAGCAGGGCGGTTTTCGCCCTGTTAACAAAAGGTTAAAATTCCCACTTTAAATTTGCACGTCCCGTGTAGCGTCCAATCGCAGTTCTGGGAAGTCCCGTTCAACACGATCAATGTCCCATTGCAGACGGGTCATATAGACGGGATAGCCGTCGTGATCTTCGGCCATGTGGCCTTTGTTGACGTTGATAAATCCATCAACTTTGTCTTTGGGGCCAGACAACCAACGGGCCGATGTGAACTGTGTGGGTTCAAACCGCACGGGGATGCCGTATTCCAGTTCAATCCGTGAGGCCAACACTTCGAATTGAAGGGCACCAACCACGCCCACGATCCAGCCTGCGCCGATCATTGGTTTGAAGAGTTTTGCAGCCCCTTCTTCGGCAAATTGCGTTAGCGCCTTATCCAAGTGTTTTGCCTTCATCGGGTCCGTTGCACGGACCGATTGCAGCAATTCAGGCGCAAATGAGGGTATACCCGCAAACCGTAAAGATTCCCCTTCGGTCAGCGCGTCACCGATGCGCAATTGGCCGTGGTTCGGGATGCCAATGATATCGCCTGCCCAAGCCTCTTCTGCGAGTTCGCGATCAGAGGCGAGGAACAGCATAGGAGAGGCGATTGCCATGGGTTTTTTCGTGCGCACATGGGTCAATTTCATGCCGCGTTTAAAGTGACCAGAACACAGACGGACAAAGGCAATGCGGTCGCGGTGTTTTGGATCCATGTTGGCTTGGACCTTGAAAACAAAGCCAGAAACCTTCTTTTCATCGGGGGACACTTGGCGATCCCCTGCGGGGCGGATCTGTGGTTTTGGACCGTATTGGGCAATGCCATCCATCAGTTCCTGCACACCAAAAGAGTTGATGGCCGAGCCGAACCAGATGGGGGTCATGGTGCCATCAAGGAAAGCCTGATGGTCCAGTTCTGGGAGCAATTCACGGGCCATTTCGACCTCTTCCAGAAACTTTTCCAAGAGGTGTTCAGGCACGTGTTCCGCAAGTTTTGGATCGTCGAGGCCATTGATTTCAATGGATTCTGCAACAACGTTACGATCCCCACGATCCATCAGTTCCAGACGGTCGTTGAGCATGTCGTAACAGCCCATAAATTCTTTGCCGACGCCGATGGGCCAGCTGGCTGGGGTGACATCAATGGCGAGGTTTTCTTGGATTTCGTCAATAATATCAAAGGTGTCGCGGCTTTCGCGGTCCATCTTGTTGCAAAACGTCAGGATCGGCATGTCACGTAGGCGGCAGACCTCAAACAGTTTTTGGGTTTGAGATTCCACGCCTTTCGCGCCGTCGATCACCATGATTGCGGCATCCACCGCAGTGAGGGTGCGATAAGTGTCTTCGGAAAAATCAGAGTGACCTGGGGTGTCCACAAGGTTGAACCAGAACTCTTTAAATTCAAACGACATTGCAGAGGCAGAAACCGAAATCCCGCGATCCTTTTCCATCTGCATAAAGTCAGAGCGTGTGCGGCGGGCTTCGCCTTTGGCGCGCACCTGACCCGCCATCTGAATGGCGCCCCCATAGAGGAGGAATTTCTCGGTCAGTGTGGTTTTACCCGCATCTGGATGAGAGATAATAGCGAAGGTCCGGCGACGGTCGATTTCCGGCGGCAGCACAGGCTGATTTGAAACGCGATCTAACATGACCGAGCGTATAGTTAAGGTTTGGGCTGAGGACAAGATTTAGAAAAAAGCAAACTACCCAGAAACAGGGGTCCCGTAGGTATGGGTACTGTGTTTTTTTCTGGCGTTAACCTTTGTTGCGTAGCCTGTTTGCATTCAATTAACGATTTTGAGGTAGATATGGCATCGAAAGCGCAAGAAACCGCACAGGCCAATATGGTCGCGGAATTAAAGAGTTTGCAGGAGAATTTTTACGAAGATTGGGTATCAGGGTCTTTGCCCCATATCTGGAACGATGTGCCCGTGTTGCACCCGCTCAAGCCTGAGAAGATCAAAGTGACGCTGTCGCTGGATGAGGACATGATCAAGTGGTTCCGCAAGTTGGGGCGCGGGTATCAGGCGCGGATCAATGCGATCCTGCGGATTTATTGGCAGGCGTTGTTGGGGGGACAGATTAAGGCCCATTGGGATGCGGAGGCCATGGCCCCGCGTGAACACACGTTGTTGGAAGATATGCTGTCAAAGAAGCTGCGCGATGTGCGGGGGGGGAAGTTGATTGGTATCAGCGAAGAGGAACAGGCGCGTATGGAGCAAGAGCTGACGGATGGGTTGCAGATGCTGCGTGGTTTGCACAAATCGGGGCCGTTAGCCGAGCAGGGTTAAATGAGGCCACGATCTTGTAGAGCCTTTTTGCGGCTGCGGGATACGGGGACGGTTGACCCATCAGACATGACGAACATGATGTTCGATCCGTCTTTGGTGGGGTGTGCCACCTCGTCGAAATTGACCCAGTGGGAGCGGTGTACCTGTGAACCATTTGCGCTGTCGAGCACGTCAATCGCATCGCTGAACCGCATGTAAAGAAGGTGCATGCCTGTATCTGTGTGGGCTTCGATGTAGTGATCGGACATGGCAAGACGGATGAGGCGCGTGCCAGATTTTGGGCCAATTTTTTGGAGGAACGTCTGAACGCTGGATACCGTTTCGATCGGCTGTGGGTTAGGTTCTGGCTCGGGATCGGGCGCGGTGGCTGGCAGGGTGTCTTGTGTTGTCGCGAGATCAGGATGCAAGAAAATGCGGGATTCAATGATGAAGGCAAAAGCCCAGAGGACCACGTAAAGGGTGCAGGTGACGGCAAGAGTGGTGAGCGAGAAGTTTAGCCGCTCTGGTTCTGTATTCGGGTGGAAAATGGCGCGGAGCGTGATCCAGATCAGGATAAGGTAAATTAGGGAAAAGACCACGCTTCCGGTGGCGGACTGGAACCAAAATGGCTGTGAGGTGAAGCGCAGGTTTGCCCAAGCGGCAAAAGCGAGTGTGACAATGCTGGTTGTCCAGACAAGGGCGGACCAAAACGCGAAACGGGCCAGATATGTGTCCGTTTTAAAGGCGTCGAAGGGGCCAATGGCAGCGAAAAGCGCGGCACCGATGAGGCAGGTGGCGATGTTGGCTGGCGTAAAGAAAACGGTTTTGTAATCTGAAAAGAATTTGTTGGATGTGGGGGGGACCGCAGGCGTTGCTAGGTCGGCAAAACGGATTGGTTCGGGGTTGTCGCCGTGCAGTTCTGCAACGCGGTTTTCGACCATGACAGAAAAGAACCATGTGCAGGCATAGACAAGGCCCGTAATGCTGGCGATGACGAGAAACAGTTCGATGGGGTGGGGGATTGACCCTGGGGCAAATAGTAAGTGAAGCAGATTCCAAATGAACAAGAAGTAAACGATTGTAAAGCAGCCACCGCCCAAAGCGGAATGAAACCAGATGGGTTTGTGGCTGAACCGTACAGTCATCCACACGCTGAAGAAAAGTGAGAGCACAACTGAAGAGACCACGACGCCTGCCCAAAACAGAAATCGGAACCACAACGGGTCTGTGGTGTAGGTGTTGTAAGGGCCGATGAAGGCAAAGAGGACGGAGCAACACAGGGAGGTGACAAGCGTAACTGGATGCAGCAAGCGGCGTTTGTATTCCGCCAAAAATTGAGATCGAAACGAGACAGGTGTAGTGGCCGTCTCTGTATCAAGGCGTTGGTTGGTCATCAAAGTATTGCTCTTCCCGCTTGCGAGGGGGTTTATAGTATTCGTATGGCTATTTCTAGGTGTGACGTGGTGTGGCTTTGCCACCTGTAGTTCAAACCGTTGATTTTACAGTTTTAAACCTTGGGTTAAAAAGCGCTCCACCCTTGATAGTAATTTGATTTCAAGTTTCTTAATTTGGGTGCAATTCGCGAAGAGAAAGTTACCGTTCACGTAAAGGGCGTTGTTTTTGAAGGTTTTTAGGGCGAGATAACATTCACCAACTATGGCGACGTAGTAGGGGGGGCGCTGGCCTTATTTAAGTAAAAAGAGTAATTGGTTTATTGGGCCAGCGCTTCAGTCGCGCAGTCTGTTTCCGAAATTTTCAAAAACACTATTCGAATGGTTCTAGGACACGATGTCCTTTGGACACCTCGCGGTACCGAGAGGGACCAGGTGCATATCCCACAGGATGAATCGGGCTTGGGATTGGTTTGAAGTTCAATTCCTTGTCGATCTGTTTGTTGCGTGGGTCAGGGCGTGGCACCGCGGAGAGCAGCGTTTTGGTGTAATCGTGCTGTGGATTTTCAAAGATGGCCGCGCGTGGGCCGATTTCAACGATGCGGCCAAGGTACATCACCGCCACTTGGTGGGACACACGTTCCACAACCGCCATGTCGTGACTGATGAACAAGTAGCTGAGATCAAGCTCGGCTTGCAGTTCCATCATCAAGTTCAGCACTTGCGCTTGAACAGATACATCGAGGGCTGACACGGCTTCATCTGCGACGATCAGTTTGGGATTCAGCGCAAGCGCACGAGCAATGGCCACACGCTGGCGTTGGCCGCCTGAAAACTCATGTGGATAGCGATCGAGGAAAGCATCGGGCAGGCCGCAGCGGTTGAACAGTTCTTTGGCGCGGTCGCGCAGTTCTGATCCTTTGCCGATGCCGTAATTGACCATAGGCTCAATCACCTGATCCACGACTTTGCGCGTGGGGTTGAGCGATGCAAACGGGTCTTGGAAGATCATTTGCATATTGCGGCGGGCCTCATGCAAATCTTGTTTTGACATTCCAAGGATATCGACGCCGTTTATGATGACCTCGCCTGACATGGGTTCTTCGAGGCGAAGGACGGAGCGACCCGCAGAGGATTTACCACAGCCAGATTCGCCCACCAGAGACAGAGTTTCACCGCGATTGATGGTGAAGGACACGTCTTCGACGGCGTGAACATTTGCCACCGTGCGTCGCATCATGCCGCCTTTTACGGGGTAGCGGGTGATGAGGTTTTTCACCTCGATCAGGGTTTCGGTGCTTGGAATGATCGGCTTGGGGTTTTGTGTCGCTTCTTCACCCATGATGGCCATGGGTTCGGGATAGTCTTTGCCCGTCATTTCGCCGAGTTTTGGCACGGCGGCGAGCAGGGCGCGGGTGTAATCCTCTTTAGGGTTTTCAAAGATTTCGGTGACGGGACCCTGTTCCACCAGATTGCCGCGATACATTACAACCACGCGGTCGGCCATTTGTGCAACAACCGCCATGTCGTGGGTGATGAACATGACCGCTGTGCCTGTTTCGTTTTTCAAACGGTTAATCAGAGACAGGATTTCGGCCTGAATGGTCACATCAAGCGCGGTTGTGGGTTCATCCGCGATCAGCAAGCGTGGTTCACAGGCCAATGCCATGGCGATCATCACGCGCTGTCGCATCCCGCCAGAGAGTTCGTGAGGGTATTGAGACAGGCGGCGTTCAGGTTCAGGCATGCGGACACGGCGCAGCAGTTCCAAAGCGCGGTCTTCGGCATCTTGTTTGGACAGGTTTTTGTGAACCCGCAATCCTTCGGTCAATTGACGACCGACTGTGAAAACAGGGTTGAGGGAGGTCATCGGCTCTTGGAAGATCATGCCGATTTGGTTGCCGCGAATGGTGCGCATGAGGCTGTCTTCGGCCTCTGCCAGATCCATCACCTCACCGCCTGCTTCGGTGAAATTCAGTTGGCCGCCTGCGATTTTACCGCCGCCAAATTCCACCAGCCGCATGAGCGATAGAGAGGACACGGATTTACCAGAGCCAGATTCGCCCACGACGCAGACGGTTTCGCCCGGGTTTATGTGGAACGATACGTCTTCGACGCCAACGACGACCCCTGCATTTGTTTGAAATTCGACACGAAGGTTTTCAAACGAGACAAGTGGCTGGCCGTCTGGCATCTGGGATCTCCCCTTTTGGGCATTTCATTTCATTTGAGTGTGATCAGCCGCGCATGGGGAGTCAAATCATTTGAGCGATGAAATGGCTTAGAATTGGATCGGCAGCACACGGCCGCTGGCCTCTTCGCGTAAAAAATCAGTCGTGATCTGTTCCACAAGGCGGATGCGGGCAGGGTGTGTTGGGTGCAAAGACAGGCGTTGCGAGTTTTCGGGTAGACGATCCAGCAAGTTCAGAGCCTTGGTCGGGGCATAGCCGCCACGCAGGATCATTTGAGAGGCGATTTTATCTGCCTGCAACTCAAAGGCTTGGGAATAGACAACGGCGGCGGCCACTGCACCGATTTGCGCGGCTTTCTTGACATCGCCGCCTGTGGATTGCGCTTTTTGTGCATTGGCGCGGGCCGCAGCGTTGACCGCCACTTTGCGCTTTTCAATATGCTGGGCAATTTGGTGTGCGGCTTCGTGTGCGAGCACCATGGCGAGTTCATCGTCGTTTTGTGTGGCTTGCAGCATGGCCGTGTTAAAGGTGATCATCGGTTTACCGGTGCGATCAAGCCCCATGCGGGCATCTGGACCACGGCCAAGGTTTGGAACGACTTTGACGTTGAAGTTACAGTTCAATGTGGGGGACGTGCGTTGGGTTTGGCGGCAAGTGCGTTTGATGATTGGCATCATATTGGTCTGCACACGATTGAACGAGGCGGTCCCTGCCGCAAGTGAGCGGATGGTGGGTGTTTGGATCGTTCTGGAAACGGTTTGTTTGGTCGGCTTTTGTGACGGGCTGGGCGTGCTACATGCGGCGAGGGTTAAGGCGGAGACAACGAGAAGGGATTTGAACGCATGGGATGGAGTTTTTGAAAGAGAGAATCGTAGCACGTTGAAATTCCTTTGGATTTGATCTTTGGGAAAGTGTGACCAAACTGTCATGCCGCAGCAACCACTAATTGAGTGCTGTGCGAAAAGAGTTTTGCCGTATCAATTGTGCGTTGTGATTTTGGCCTAAAACACCAGAGCCAGTGTGTTGCCCTTGCTGCTTGCGGCGCGATATTGTTTGGCAATGGCGCGGACCGCTTGTTTGCGTTTGGGGTGCGGAGGATGTCGTCGGAAACGGCTGTTCCCTTCGGGCAATCGGTCCAGCAAATTGATCGCTTTATCTGGTGTGTAACCAGCCCGCATCATTAGGATCGTGCCAGCGCGGTCTGCTTCGAGTTCGAATTGTCGAGAATAGGAGATCAACGCTTTTTCGGCAGCTTGCACCGCTGCTTTGCGTGGGTCAGTGCCTGCTTTTTCAGCGGCTTTTGCGCTTTGGACTGCGTTGCGGATTACTTGGCGTTGGCCCCGTTCAATATGGTTGGCGATTTGGTGGGCCATTTCATGGGCCACGACCATGGCCATTTCATTGTCATCCCGTAGGAATTGCAGCATGGCGCCGTTGAATTGGATCACGGGGCGACCATTTATTTGCGTGAAGCGGGCGCCTGGTGCGTTGCTTTTTCCAGGGCTGATCAAAAGGCGGAAGGTGCATTTTGACAGAGCGTTAGATTTGTGGACTTGGCGGCAGGCCTGTCGTGCGATGGGCAAAAGCCGTTTCGATACTCTTCGGTAAGAGGCTTTGCCTTCCGCTAGGGTGCGGGCTTTGCCGAATTTGGGGAGGGACTTGCTCGGTTGTGTTGTGGGTTTTTCCTGTGTCGGAGCGGTGGTGGTTTCCACGCAGGCGGCAAGGGACAGCATGAGGGCGGGTATCAGGATGAGGCGGAGTAAGTTCAAAGTGGCGTCCCTGTCGATCTGATGCAGATTGTTGCATTGCCCCAGAGGTAGTGTGTTCTTAGGGTGTTGCAAACCTCAGACTGGGAGATTCGGAATATGGAACTAGGCATCAAAGGCAAAACGGCGATCGTTTGCGCAGCATCTAAGGGGCTGGGATTCGGCTGTGCGGAGGCTTTGGCCCAAGCGGGCGTGAATTTGGTGATCAATGCGCGCTCTGAGGGGCCGCTGAATGAAGCGGCTGCAAAGCTGCGTGAGTATGGCGTAGAGGTCACAGCTGTTGCGGCGGATATTACATCAGAAGCGGGACAAAAGGCTGTTTTGGATGCGGCTGGGTCCGTGGATATTTTGGTCAACAACGCAGGTGGGCCGCCTCCTGGTATGTGGTCTGATTGGGACCGTGATGATTTCATCAAGGCGCTGGATGCCAATATGCTGACGCCCATTACGATGATGAAAGCCTGTTTGCCAAGTATGATGGAGCAGGGCTGGGGGCGTGTGGTGAACATCACCTCGCAATCGGTGAAGTCGCCGATCCCTGCGCTGGGGCTGTCCAATTCGGCGCGGGCTGGATTGACAGGGTATGTGGCTGGCACCGCCCGCCAAGTTGCGCCAAGCGGTGTGACGATCAACAATATTCAGCCGGGCATTCACGCCACAGATCGGGCGGTGAGCCTTGATACAGGAGTGGCCGAGCAGCAAGGGATTTCCATGGACGAGGCCAAAGCGGCGCGGTGTCAAACGATCCCTGTTCGCCGTTATGGCACGGCGGCAGAGTTTGGCGCGACCTGTGCGTTTCTGTGTTCTGAACATGCGGGGTTCATTGTGGGGCAGAATATCTTGCTCGACGGTGGTGCTGTGAATTCGACCATGTAAGCTGACAGGATTTGTCAGGGGGACCTTGTAAAATCCGACTGCGCGTGATGCGGGGTCGGATTTTTAGGTATTTGGGGAACATTGAATGGGTGAAGAGCGGTTTAGTTTGAAAGATCAGCTGTTTAACGCAGAGAAGGTTGCGTATTTGGCGGGGCTGTTTGGTGCGGCGGATGCGCGGTTTGACGCGGCTGGATTTGAGCGCGATGTGATGGCGGAGATGTTGCCGCTCGAGTTAAAGGCGCGGATGCTGTTGATTGCGCGGGTTTTGGGAGCGTATTTGCCTGCTGATTTTGAGGATGCGGTGGGTGTGATTGAGCGGGCGCTACCACCTGAATTGGATCTGAGTAAAACGGACGATGATTTTGGCGATTTCATCTTTGGACCGCTTGGGGAGTATGTGGCAGCCCATGGTATGGAGCATTTTGATGTTTCTATGCGGGTGATGAAAGCGATCACCAAGCGGTTTTCCACGGAATTTGCGATCCGCCCATTTTTGAATGCCGAACCTGAGCGGGTTTTGGCAGTGCTCGGTCATTGGGCGCAGGACGAGAATTATCATGTGCGGCGTCTGGTGAGTGAGGGCACGCGGCCCAAACTGCCGTGGGGGATGAAAATCGGTTTGGCGGTGACGGATGCTTTGCCCTTGCTGGATGTGCTTTACAGCGACCCAACACGCTATGTGACGCGGTCTGTGGCCAATCATTTGAATGACATTGCAAAAACGGATGCGGGTTTGGTGGTGGATACCTTAGAGCGGTGGCAAAAGGAGGGGCGGCAAGCGCCCAAAGAGATGAATTGGATGATACGCCATGCGCTGCGCACTTTGATCAAAGCGGGGGATCCTCGGGCCATGGCGTTGCTTGGCTATGTGCCTGATCCAGCCATTGAGGTGGGTGAGATTGTGCTTGGTTCAGAGCATGTGCTGTTTGGAGATGTGTTGCCGTTTGACGTTGAGGTGCGGGCCAGTGGGGCGGCAAAGTTGTTGGTGGATTACATCGTTGGCTTTGTGAAGGCAGATGGATCGCGCAAGGGGAAGGTGTTTAAGCTGAAACAGGTGGAGCTGGCGGCGGGGGAGCGTGTGGTGGTGTCCAAGCGGCATCGGTTTAAGGCAGATGCGACGACCTTTCGCCTGTATCCAGGGCGCACGACCATTGCAGTGCAGATCAACGGTGTGGTGCGGGCCGAGGCTGCGTTTGATTTGCGTGACGCATAAGGCAAAGTGCTTGCTGATGGGGCGCGTGACTGTTATCTGAGCGAAACCGTAAAGAATAACAGTGGAGCGCCCCTTGGCCGCCCAAGACACCCCCAGATTAGAGTTGCAAAGCATCACGCGCCAATTTGGCAGCGCGGCAGCGGCTGTGGATGGGGTTTCGATTTCATTGCACGCTGGGGAAGTGATCTGCTTGCTGGGGCCGTCTGGGTGCGGGAAGTCCACCACTTTGCGCATTGCAGCAGGGGTAGATCAGCAAAACACAGGTGCGGTTCTGGTGAATGGTGCGGTGGTTTCAGATGACGCCGTGCATATGCCGCCTGAACGGCGGTCTATTGGACTAATGTTCCAAGATTTTGCGCTGTTTCCGCATCTAGATGTGAAGCGCAATATCGCTTTTGGCCTGCAAGGATCGCGCAGTGAGAAGCGGGCGCGAGTTATGGCGTTGCTGGAGCGGGTAGAATTGCAGGGGTATGAAGATAAGTATCCCCATGAGCTGTCTGGGGGAGAGCAACAAAGGGTTGCTTTGGCCCGTGCGGTTGCGCCGCGCCCGCAAGTGTTATTGATGGATGAGCCGTTTTCAGGGCTGGATGATCGATTGCGCGATGGGGTGCGTG
>CAYWIR010000022.1:0-13859 GCA_964458375.1 uncultured Neptunicoccus sp. | reverse complement strand
AAGCTGGCGGTTCCTGCGCTGGAAAAAGTGAAGGACGGGACCGTTCGGATTTTGCCAGAGCGGGACAAGAAGGTGTATTACCACTGGATGGAGAACATCGAGCCGTGGTGTATTTCGCGGCAGTTGTGGTGGGGGCATCAGATACCGGTTTGGTATGGGCCGAGTTTAGGTAGTCTAACTGCCTTAAATAAGTACATCGAACTTGAACAAGATTGGGTTACTGGCGGTGAAAAAGGCGATGCACCAAGTTGGCCGCAAGAAAAAATGAGCAATGTGGAATTTTGCGCCGCGACAGAAAAAGAGGTGCTTGAAGAAGCTATCAAATACTACGGTAAAGAATTTTCGCCAGAGTTCTCGACTGAAGTTGGTAGTGGTCGAAAACTTGCATCATTTAGAGAAAAAGACGGAAAAACTATTGTTTTTCTTGAACGCGACCCAGACGTGCTCGACACATGGTTCTCTTCCGGTCTTTGGCCAATCGGGACGCTCGGGTGGCCTAACGAGACAGACGAGTTGGATCGGTATTTCCCCACTTCTACGCTGATCACTGGCTTTGACATCCTGTTCTTCTGGGTGGCGCGGATGATGATGATGCAGTTGGAGGTGGTGAAGGAAATTCCGTTTGATACCATATACTTGCACGCATTGGTGCGTGACGAGAAGGGCGTGAAAATGTCCAAGACGCTCGGCAATGTGATTGACCCGCTCGATCTGATCGACGAATTCGGGGCGGATGCGCTGCGGTTTACAATGACGTCTATGGCCGCACTTGGCGGGACGTTGAAGCTGTCCACGGATCGTGTGAAGGGGAACCGGAATTTCGGCACCAAGCTGTGGAACGCGGCGCGGTTTGCGGAGTTTAATGAGGCCTCGCCTGTTGAGGGCTTTGACCCTGCATCTGTTGAGCAGACGTTGAACAAATGGATTGTGGGCGAGACTGCGAAGGTGCGTGAAACAGTTGATACGGCGCTGGAGCAGTATCGGTTTAACGATGCGGCAAACGGGTTGTATGCGTTCGTTTGGGGCAAGGTGTGCGACTGGTATGTGGAACTGTCCAAGCCGTTGTTGCAGGGCGATGATGCGGCGGCCGTGGCGGAAACCAAAGCGACGCTGTCTTGGGTTTTGGACCAATGTTTGATCCTGCTGCATCCGATCATGCCGTTCATCACGGAACAGTTGTGGGGCGATATTGCGGAGCGGCAAAAGATGCTGATCCATGCGGATTGGCCGACTTATGGTGCGGAATTGGTGGATGCGGATGCGGACCGCGAGATGAACTGGGTTGTGAGCTTGATTGAGCAAATCCGTTCGGTTCGATCTGAAATGCGCGTGAACGCAGGGGCAAAAATTCCGATGGTTCAATTGTCGCTGGATGATGCGGGGAAAGCGGCGTTGGAGCGCAACCTGCCGATGATCATGCGTCTGGCGCGGATTGAAGAGGTGTCTGAAGCTGCGGAAGCGCCGAAAGGGGCTGTGACCCTGCCTGTGGAGGGTGGCTCGTTCTGCCTGCCGCTGGCGGATATCATTGATATCGAAGAGGAAAAGGCCCGTCTGCAAAAGGGTATGGATAAGCTGACCAAGGAAATGGGTGGGCTGAAAGGCAAGCTGGCGAATGAGAAGTTCGTGGCAAATGCGCCCGAAGCCGTTGTGGCGGAAAACCGTGATCGGTTAGAGGCCGCGGGTGTTGAGCTTGAAACGCTGAAAGCGGCCTTTGAGCGGGTGGCCGCGCTCGGTTAAGAAAAAACCCCAGCCAAAAGGCTGGGGTGAAGTGGGCTGCGAGCAGTCAAACCGACAGCCGAGGCAGGGTGGGGCGGGTAAGCCCCAGCCAATAAGAGTTACTGCAAATTCGGATCGCGTGGGACCAACGCGCCTGTGCGCGGGTCAAACCGTAGCGTCAGAATAGGACGGCCATTTTCCATCGGGGCTGCGTGAACCATATTGTGATCGCGCAGGTCAACGACGGTCTTTGGACGGTGCAAGCGATTAGACGTGTTCAAATAGTCAGTCGATTTGATCGGTGTCATTGTGTGCATCCTTAGCAGTTGTAGACACAATATCAGGTATGTGGCGAAAATGTGGTATCAAGGTCTTGTGCGTAACGGTTCTGTGAAATTTTATAAGGCCCTGAAAATATTGTATAAAAAAGTGGAAGTTTTTTCGTTTTTAGGAGCGATTTGTTGGGTGGGAGCAGGAAATGTGGCAAGAATGTGGCGCTGCGCTGTGGGCATTTACCCATGTTTTGCGCAACGCCATCTGTGCAGATTCGTTAGCGGACCAGTTTGTCGATGGCGCGCATAGACCCCAATGCTTTGTCATAAACGAGCGTTAAGATGCGACGGGCTGGGGGTGCTTTGGCGATTTGTGGCACCACACGCACAGAGGCGGCGGCGGCTGTTGAGGCGAGAAAAGTACGACGTGTGAGCATAAGAGAGCCCTCCTGTTGTTAGGGGATAGATGGGGTTTGATCGGCGTGTTTTCAAGGGGTTGAGGCCGAAGGGGGTTAGTGATCTAACAGGCAAAACGGGAATGTGAGGGAGGATGCCATGAGCGGGCCAGTGTATACAGATTTGGTGGCAGGGCTGCCTGCGACGGTGCCTTTTGTGGGGCCAGAGACGCAAGAACGGGCGCGGGGCCGTGGGTTTTCTGCGCGGCTTGGGGCCAATGAAAATGTGTTTGGGCCGAGCCCGTTGGCGATTGCCGCCATGGCAGATGCCGCCAGCGGTGTTTGGCAATATGGTGATCCTGAGAATTTTGATTTGAAACACGCGCTTGCCGCACATCATCGCATCGGCGTTGAAAATATTGTGGTGGGCGAGGGTATTGATGGTTTGCTTGGCTATTTGTGCCGCATGGTGGTGGAACCCGGCGTTAAGGTTGTGACATCGCAGGGGGCCTATCCCACGTTCAATTTCCATGTTTCGGGATTTGGCGGGGAGTTGGTGACTGTGCCTTATGCTGGAGATTATGAGGACCCTGTTGCCTTGATGGCTAAGGCCGCTGAGGTGGGCGCAGGGTTGGTGTATTTGGCCAATCCTGACAATCCGATGGGCACTGTTCACAGTGCAGATGTGATCCAAACAGCGATTGATGCGGTGCCCGAGGGATGCTTGTTGGTTTTGGATGAGGCCTATGTGGAATTTGCGCCTGAAGGGTGCGCGCCCGCCTTTAACACCGATGATCCGCGCGTGATCCGAATGCGCACCTTTTCGAAAGCCTATGGTATGGCGGGGGCCCGTGTTGGCTATGCCGTTGGGCAGGAAGACGTGATCACCGCGTTCAACAAAATCCGCAATCATTTTGGCATGTGTCGGATCAGTCAGGCGGGGGCGCTGGCCGCGCTGAAGGACCAAGCGCATTTGAAGAACACGGTTGCTGCGGTGGCTGCGGGGCGCAAGCGCATCGAGATGATTGCCGAGGAACAGGGGCTGTCTGTCGTGCCATCCGCGACGAACTTTGTGGCGGTGGATTGTGGGCAGGACGGTGTGTTTGCCAAGGCGGTTTTGGATCAGCTGATTGCGCGGGATATTTTTGTGCGGATGCCGTTTGTGGAGCCACAAAACCGCTGTATCCGATTGTCTGTGGGGCAGCAGGCCGATCTGTCGTTGTTTGAGTTGCAGTTTCCGCTGGCGTTAGAGGCCGCGTCAAACGGGTAGCAATTGCCCCGTATGTGGCGGTGTCACAATAGGGTTGTCAGCGTCGCAAGAACCGCAATTTCGGCGATTTGTTGACAACCGCCGAGGATATCGCCTGTGTATCCTTCGATCCGTCGCCACGCGAGGTAGCAGAGCGGCAGGCATGCAAGGATCGCGATGACGATGACGGGTATGGCCAGCAGGCCAATGCTGACGACCGCGAGGATTAGCGTGAGTAGCGTTGCAATGATGGCCACGGGGGCCGTGACCATGCCAACCGTTGCGGCCAAGCCACCAGGGCGGGCCAGCGGCATACCGTACATCACCAAGACCATGGGCAGACGTGAAATTGTGCCAACGGCGATAAAGGCCCAAAGCCAATCAACGGTGATCACCGCATCATAGCCAGACCAACGGGCCAAGATCATAAGGGTAAGCGCCGCTGCGCCATAGGCCCCGACGCGGCTGTCTTTCATGATTTCCAAGCGTTTTTGAATGGTGGTGCCACCGCCCAGCCCATCCGCGCAATCGGCCAAGCCATCTTCGTGTAATCCGCCTGTTAGCAGCATAAGAACGCCAATGGCGGCGGCGGCGGCGATCCCTGTTTGCACGCCAAGGGCAGCAAGAGAGAGCGCGACAATGCCTGCGATCAGCCCCAGAATAGCACCGACAAACGGATAAGCCCATGCAGCCCGTGCAGCCCGTTCGCCTGTTTTCATGTGATCCACGGGCAGTGGGATACGGGTGAGCAGAGTGAAAGCAGCGGGGATGTCGATCGGTTGCACGTCGAGTTTGGCAAGCCAAGGTGGTTGAGTGTCGTTCATGGGCTTTATTCTTTCGCGAATCCGATTTCCCTAGAATGAATTTATGGCTAAAGGTCAAAGCAGACAATGATGCATCTGCGCTGTGAAATTGCGCAGGAATAGGGACGATTTGCATGACACAGCCGTTTGACAGTTTGGCCGCCTTTGAAGGCATTTTGAAAGCGGCGTCTGGCCCTGATGCGGGGGCGGTTGCGGGTGCGCAAGATCGCAACGGGCAACTGACGAAACCGCCAGGGGCGCTGGGTCGGTTAGAGGATTTGGCGATTTGGTATGCAGGCTGGCGTGGCGATGCGGCGCCCCGTGTGACCGCGCCGCAGGTTGTTGTGTTTGCGGGCAATCACGGGGTCGCTGCGCAGGGCGTTTCTGCGTTTCCCCCAGAGGTGACAGAGCAGATGGTTCTGAACTTTCAACATGGCGGCGCGGCGATCAACCAATTGTGCAAAACGGTCGGCGCAACGCTTGATGTGATTGCGCTTGATCTGGATACGCCGACGGGGGATTTCACTAAAGGCCCTGCCATGAGCGAAGCCGAAGTTGTGGCGGCGTTGGCGACGGGGTGGAACGCTGTTAGCACGGATGCTGATCTGCTGGTTGCAGGTGAAATGGGCATTGGGAATACAACATCCGCAGCGGCGATTTGTTACGCGCTGTTTGGCGGTGAGGCCGAGGATTGGGTCGGGCGTGGCACGGGCGTTGATGATGCAGGTTTGATGTTAAAGGCGCAAGTGGTGCGCGACGGTTTGTCGGCCAACCCAGAGGCAGGAGCAAACGGTTTGCAGGCGCTGCGGTGTTTGGGTGGGCGCGAATTGGCGGCCATGGCAGGGGCGGTGGCAGCGGCGCGGTATCACGGGATTCCTGTGATCATCGACGGGTTCATTTGCACGGCGGCGGTCGCCTGTTTGAACGCGGCATGTGAAGGTGCGCTGGATCATGCAGTTGCGGGGCATCAGAGCCACGAGTTAGGGCACAAGCGCGTGCTCGATAAACTTGGCAAAGAGCCGATCCTGTCGCTGGGCCTGCGTCTTGGCGAAGGGTCAGGCGGCGCGTTGGCCATTGGCGTTCTGCAAGCGGCGGTGAACTGTCATTCTGGTATGGCGACCTTTGCCGAAGCAGGCGTGTCTGGCGCGGATTAAACAACCTCTGATACAGAATTTGTTAAGATTGGCGGCTTAATCTTACCCAAACGTTCATGTTTGGGTGTGTGCCATTTGGAAAAACTCAGCGGACACAGGTATAAAAACCTGGAGGATTTTGATGCGGCCCATGCACCTGCGGGGCTGTTAAAACGATATGTGCGCGGTCGATCACGCACCATTTGGGTGCGGCTGGGTGTTGCGGTTTTAGGATGTGTGTTGCTGGCGTTTGCTGTGTCGCCGCAGACTGCATTGGCGGTGGCGGCGATCACCCTGTCGTTGGAAACTCTTGAATTTTGGATTTTAAAACGCTGGGTCGGGGATCAAACGGACCCGCCGCACTCTGCCTTTGCTATGGTTGGGGTTGCCAGTGCTTTGCAGGCCCTTGGCATCGGGATCAGTGTTTTTGTAGCTGGGGTGCAATCGACGGATTTGCGCATGGTGGCTTGGGCATTTCTGCTGGGTGCGGCGCTGAATTCTATGCTGGTGGCGCGGTATCACCCGCTGTCCAATTTTGTGCGGCTGGCGATATTGGGTGCGTTCGCGGTGGCAGTGCTGGTGGAAAGCCAAGGGCAGGGGCAGTTGAGCCGTGAACAGGTTGCGATTGAGTTTGGGGCGCTGGCGGCCATGGCGGGCATGCAGTGGTATTTGTTCCGTCATTTGGCGCAGCGCGATGTGCGGATGCAAGCGGCAGAGCGGGAGTTGATCACACGTTCGGTGGAGGCAGAGCGGCTGGCGTTGGTAGCCGAGCATGCGTCAGATTCCATTCTGCTGATGGACCGCAATTTGAAAATCGAATGGGTGAACCCGCAGTTTACGGCCGTGACAGGGTATAGTGCAGATTATGCGATTGGCCGCACACCGGGGGAGTTTTTGAATCATCCAGATACCTCCCCCAAAGTGATTAAAAAGCTGATTGAAGCTGCCCGTAAAAAGCGTGCGGTGCAGGTGCGTGTGCTGAACAAAACGCGGGACGGGCGACCGATTTGGGTGGAAACATACCAGACCCCAGTGTTGGGGGATGACGGTGAGGTTAAAGCCTATATCGCAGTGGAACGGGATGCGAGCGACCTTGTGGCGCGGGAAAAACAGTTGCGCGTGGCGCTGTTGGCGGCAGAGGATGCGGACCGCGAAAAGACCGCGTTTCTGTCGCGCATGAGCCACGAATTGCGCACACCTGCGAACGGAATTCTGGGCGGAATGGAGATTTTGGCCGACACAGCAAACTGTGATGTGCAAAGCGAGGCCTTGGTGATTTTGGATCAATCTGTCACGCGATTGATGCGGCTGGTGGACAATATGGTCACGATGACGGGCGCACAGGAGGGGGCTTTGGATGTGACGTTTGAAGATCTGCGTCTTCCAGAGCTAATCGCCGCCGTGTTGAAACAGCACGGCACAGAGGCCAAGCAAAAGGGCGTAGAGATCGTGGTGGGGGTGGACGAGAGCGCGCGGTCCGTGCTGCGATCCGATTATGGGATCATTCATGGTGTTCTCGACAAGCTCATTGATAATGCGGTGAAATTTACCTCACAGGGGCAGGTTGTGATTAAGGCGCGGATGGAGGGCCACGCGTGGCTGCATGTGAGTGTTGAAGACACGGGCGTTGGTATTCCACAAGACAAACTGACAGAGATTTTTGAGGCCTTCGATCAGGTGGACAAAGCAGACACGCGCAGTTTTGATGGGGCTGGGCTGGGGCTCTCCACCGCTAAGAATTTGGTTCAACTGCTCGGTGGTCGTATTCGGGCGCGGTCCCGTGTTGGGCAGGGCAGTTTGTTTAAGGTCAAAATCCCCGTGGCGCGGGTGACTGAAGGTGGCGATGTGGTGCCGGAAGTGAAGTCTTTTGAGCCAGACAAATCAGCCAGCGCACAAAGCATACCCCGAACCGTGGGGACAAAGGCCAAACCAGAGACCAAGATTTCGCAGGTTGAGCCGCATTTGCGGCTTTTGGTGGCAGAGGACAATCGCACCAATCGTATGTTGATTAAGTCCATGCTGAAAAGCGCGGGGCATTTGGTGGAATTTGCAGAGGATGGGGTGCAGGCGGTGGCGCGGTACAGTGAAAATCAGCCTGATTTTGTGCTGATGGATCTGAGCATGCCAAACAAAAACGGGTTGGACGCGACACGGGATATTCGCGCGCTTGAGATGAAAGACAGCCTGCGCCGCTGCCCGATTGTTGCAGTGACCGCGAATGTGACGGAAGACGACCGCAAGAAGTGTTTTGATGCGGGGATGGATGCGTTTCTGCCCAAGCCGTTGAACAAAACAGCACTGCTGGACACTATTACAGAAGTGTCTGCGTGATCGAAGTCGAGGGTGCCGCGGGTGCCTTAGGAAAAGGTGTCAAATGCCTTTAACGCCTTTGCGGAGTAGGCATAGGACGGTCCGCCCCCCATGTAGGTTGCCATGGCCAACGCCTCGCAAAGTTCTTCGCGTGTGGTGCCAAGGCGGATCAGGGATTTGATGTGAAAGCCGATGCAGCTGTCACAACGGGTGGCGATTGCGATGCCGAGCGCCATGATTTCCTTGGTTTTTTCGGAAAGGGCCCCGTCCTTCTTAGCGGCGGCCCCCATTTTGTTAAAGGCAGACACGGTGTCGGGCATTTCTGTGGCCAACGTGCCGATGTTGGACAGGGTTTCGTCCATGAAAGTTTCCCAGTTCATTGTGTGTGGCTCCTGTTGGATTGGTGTTGGTTTTGACTAACAGGGATTTTTGGGGAGGGACAGGTTTGAGGGGAACATTGCCTTTTAAACAAAATCACCGAATTGCGCCTTTGATTAAGTATCTTGAGTGTTAGGAGGTGAAGTTCGTTTTTCATCTTTTAAGTTCTGCTGTTCAGACGCGCCAAGAACGCCTCTGCTGCGTCATCAACTGGGAAAAAAGTTTCAACACGCAGTTCCTGAGCAAGTGCATTTGTCGGCATTGCAATGGAGGCAATGACCGAGAACAGCCTAAGTTGGCCACCTGCAAGATTGAGGCAAATTGGAAAAACGGGCTTTGGGGTGTATTTCACATCGAAGTCCCACCATCTGTCAGGCAAGTCGGGATGACGTTTAATCCTGTTGAGCGCCGTCCGCAGATCTTCTGGACAAAGAGCCTCGCGGTGCAGGCGTTGCACTGTTTGGGTCGCAAAATCTTCCCAGTTGGCGACATGGGGCCGCAACCCTTGTGGGTCAAACGCAAGATCGAGAACATTCAGCGGAGTTTTGGTGTCTGTCGCGTGATCCCCAACCAAATGGGCGATAAGGAATCGTGCTGAGGCGTTCATGTCTACGATGTTCCAGGACCGATCGATTGCAAAGGACGGATTGGGCGCATGGGCGGTCATTAAGCGGATGACAGCGCCTTGGACAGTCAACATTTCATCGCTTGTAATGTCATGGGTGGCGTAGGCATCCGCCAAGCCCGCTGCCCGCAACAGCAGGTTGCGGTCCCGCAAAGGTACGCCCAAAGCAGCAGACAGGCGAAAAACCATATCGCGCGAAGGTTTTGAACGACCTGTTTCAAGAAAGCTGATGTGGCGAGACGGTGTTTCGACTGTCAAAGCCAGCTCTGCCTGCGACAGTTGCCGTTCCTTGCGCCAAGATCGCAGCAGATCGCCAAAATAGGGTTGGTGAGACGTAGAGTTCATACGCTCAACTTACCAAACACGCGTGCATCAGGCCATTCCCTGTGAGGGAATTGATCCTTGAATGGCGCGCGTGCATTTCTACAGCACATTCAACATGGAGCTAAAAATGATATTCTGGATACTCAGCGCCCTCGGGCTCTATTTCGTGCAAACACTGTTGCCTGTGGTCTTCAGGTACAAAGGCAGTCCCGATGCCATGAAATCGCGCGATGTGTTACCCGAGACAACCTTACTCACCGGGCGAGCGGATCGTGCTTTGGCAAATGTGACGGAAGCAATGGTTCTGTTTTTTCCCTTAGCGTTGCTGTCGCAAGGGGCAGAGGGCGCGGTTTTAGGCGGGGCAGTCTTTGTCGTTGCGCGGATCATTTATGTGCCGCTCTATCTTGCTGGCGTGGCGTTCCTGCGTACGGCGGCTTGGTTGGCGGGTCTTGTTGGTTTGTTCATAATGGCGATGTCGATCATAGGCTGATGGATACAAACCAGACACTACCACCCAAAACACCCCCTTAAGTCCCGTAGCTTCACCGCCGTTCATCCGCGCCCATTTTACGTTCTAGCCAGCGGACGCCTGCGCTGATGATCAAGACCAGCACGAGGTATTCGAGGATGAGGAAGGAGTAGAGTTCGAGCGGGCGGTATTCGGTGACGACGAGTTCGTTGGCGCGGCGGGTGAGTTCTTGCATGCCGATGACGCTGGCGAAGGCGGACATTTTCACGATGTAGATGAACTGGTTGGCCAAGGGCGGGAGGATGCGGCGGATGGCTTGGGGCAGGATCACGTAGAGCATGGTTTGTCTGTAGTTGAGGCCGATGGTTTGGGCGGCCTCTGTCTGGCCCCGCGCGATGGATTGGATGCCAGAACGGTAGATTTCAGCCGTGAAGGCGGAATCTGACAGCGCGAGCGTGATGACCGCGCCCCAGAACGGATCAATCGGGATGTTCAGGCCCATGGATTTAAAGATGATTGGCAGGCCGTAGAACACCCAGAACAGCATCGGTAAGAGCGGGATGGAGCGTACAAATTCCACGTAGATGCGATTTATGATGCGCAGCCAGCGCCGCTCTGACAGGCCCGGCAGGCAGATGAACAGGCCAAGGGTGATGGAAATGATCGCAGCGGTGAGCGAGATCAGGATCGTTGCGCCCATTCCGTTGATCAGGAATTTGATGTTGGTCCAGCCTGATGGGGTGTTGGGATTGATAACGTACCAACCCCAGATATCGGATGAACCACAGCCTGTGAGAAGGAGGAGAAGGGGGAGGGCGAGGAGCTTTTTCATGCGTCATTTCCTTCACGCGACCCTGTTTGGGATTGGCTTACCTGCATCGTTTTGGCCATCTTCAATGCTGCAAAATTTGGCTGAGGAATTTTTGGCAGCGTTTGGATTTGGGGGCTTCGAAAAACTGTGCGGGCGGACCCGTTTCGACAATTTCGCCTTGATCCATAAACACCATGTTGTCGGCCACCTTGCGGGCAAAGCCCATTTCATGTGTGACCACGACCATGGTCATGCCGTCTTCGGCCAAACCCACCATTACATCGAGCACCTCTGAGATCATTTCGGGATCAAGGGCAGAGGTGGGTTCGTCAAACAACAGGACTTGGGGTTCCATGGTGAGAGACCGTGCAATCGCGACCCTTTGCTGTTGGCCGCCAGACAGTTGGCCAGGCCGTTTCGCCGCCTGTTCAGGAATGCGCACCCGTTCAAGGTAGTGCATGGCGCGGTCTCTGGCTTCGGCCCATGAGAGGCCGCGTGCTTTCATCGGGCCAAGCATCAGATTGTCGAGCACAGAGAGGTGGGGGAAGAGATTGAATTGTTGAAAGACCATGCCGACTTCGGCACGGATGGCGCGGACGGAATTGGCGTCATTGGTGAGTTCGGTGCCGTTCACACGGATCACGCCTTTTTGATGTTCTTCAAGGCGGTTGATACAGCGAACAACGGTGGATTTACCCGACCCTGAGGGGCCGCAAATGACCACGCGGTCGCCTGCTGCTACGCTTAGATTTATGTCTTTTAACACATGAAAATCGCCGAACCATTTGTTCACGTTGATCATTTCGATTTTATTTTCTGCCATGATCGCTCGTCATTTTTAACTGGTGGGCTATGTCCCAATGCGGGGGAAGAATTCGCTTGAACAATGCGGGGGATTGTTTCCTTATTCAATGACTAAACCGCACCGAATGATTTGGTGGGGTAATTCTAACGGAGAAGACACATGAAACATTGGAAAACAGCCGTAACTGCGGCGGTTCTGAGTTTTGGCATGGCTGTCACTGCTTCGGCGCAATCAGCGCTTAACGAAATTCTGGACGGCGGGGTTTTGAAAGTAGGGACGACGGGTGATTGGAACCCGATGTCGGTCAAAGACCCAGCGACGAACTCTTACAAAGGGTTCGATATTGACGTGATGACTGAATTGGCAAAAGACCTCGGTGTTGAGGTGGAATTTGTGCCAACGGATTGGAAAACACTGGTGAACGGTGTTGTTGCTGGCAAATACCATATGACGGGGTCCGCATCTGTGTCCCCTGCGCGTATGAAGGTTGCAGGTTTTTCCGAAAGCTATCTGTCGGTGGAAATTTATCCTTTCACAACCAAAGACAAAGAGGCGAATTTTGATGGCATGGCGTCCATCAACAAGCCAGACGTGAAAGTTGCGACGACCCTTGGTACATCGTTTGAAAAGATGGTGCGTGATTGGTTCCCAGAGAGCGACATCAAAGTGGTTGAAGCGCCTGCGCGTGGCTACCAAGAGGTGATCGCGGGCCGTGCGGATGTGTTTATTACGTCCAATATCGAAGGGTCGACGCTGATGGCGAAGTTCCCTGTGACACGGGTGCCAAACACAGAAGCCCCATCTTTCACACCGATCGCAATGATCCTGCCACAGCAAGATCAGGTTTGGATCAACTATGTGAATAACTGGGTGAAAGTTAAGAAAGCCTCTGGCTTCTTTGAAGACACAAAGGCGAAATGGGGTCTGTAAGACACCTTTCATAATCGGCTTAAGGGCGTCCTTTGGGGCGCCCTTTTCGTTAGTGTACCTTTGATTTTCGATTGACAGACTCATGGGATTGGAGATTTATTAGTATACAAACGAATAATGGTCAGAGTCGTCATGTATTTTCAGCCCAAAAATCTGAGTGAAGCGGTGCGCGATGCGCAAGTCGAAGGGGTGCGTGTGCTTGCTGGGGGCACCGATTTTTTCCCAAGCCATGGAGACGTGCTGCCTGACTTCCCAATTTTGGATATCAGCCGTGTTGCCGAAATCTCTGGCATTGCGCGCACGGAAACGGGGTGGCGTATTGGGGCGGCGGTGACGTGGTCTGATGTGATTGCTGCGGATTTGCCCCGTGGGTTTGACGGGTTGAAAGCAGCAGCGCGAGAAGTTGGGTCGGTTCAAATCCAGAACGCGGGGACTGTGGCGGGGAACCTGTGCAATGCCAGCCCTGCGGCGGATGGCGTGCCCGCGTTGTTGACGCTTAATGCCGAAGTTGAATTGGTTGGGCCAACAGGTACACGGCGTTTGCCGCTGTCTGAATTTTTATTAGGTGTGCGCAAAACCGCGCTGCAATCAGGGGAAATTCTGACGGCGATCCATGTTCCTGACATGGGGGCGGCCGTGTCGGGGTTTGGTAAGCTGGGCAGCCGAAAATATCTGGTGATTTCCATTGCCATGGTGGCGGTTCTGCTGGTTCTGAAAGACGGCAAAATTTCTGAGGCGCGGGTGGCTGTTGGGGCCTGTTCCCCAGTGGCGCAGCGATTGCGCCTGTTGGAAGAGGATTTGCGCGGGGTGTCTGATGCGACGGACGTAGTACAGCCGCAGCATCTGTCGGATTTAACGCCCATTGATGATGTGCGGGGATCGGCGAGCTATCGTCTTGATGTGGTTGTACCGATGATTGAACGGGCCTTACGCGCCGCGATGGAGGCTGTGTGATGGACGGATCAGGGATGCCCAAGCTGCAATTTTCGTTGAATGGCAAGGATGTTTACGTGGATGCACCCGCAGGGGAACGGCTGTCGGCCAGTTTGCGTGAGCGATGCGGGGCCAAGGATGTAAAGATCGGATGCAACGCAGGTGATTGCGGGGCCTGTACTGTGTTGGTGGATGGCGCACCTGTTTGTGCGTGTCTTATGTCGAGCGCGCAGGCGGACGGGCGATCCGTCGAAACAGTTAAAGGACTGCGCGAGAGCGCCGAAGGTGTGGCGCTGGCAGAGGCGTTTCAGAACCATGGCGCAGCGCAATGTGGGATTTGCACACCGGGCATGATGGTGTCTGCGGTGGCTTGGATGCGGTCTGGTGAAGGCAGCGTAGAAGATGCGCTGGGCGGTGTTTTATGCCGCTGCACGGGGTATCGCAAAATTTTGGATGCGGTGCATGAGGCCGCGCAGGGACAGGCTGCGCCATTGGCGGGAACGGGAGCGATGGGATCATCAATCCGCCGTTTGGACGGTGCGGATAAGGTCGGTGGGAACGAAGCGTTTGGTGATGACGTTGCCGCAGCAGATGTGGCAGTGGTGCATGTTGTGCGATCACCGTTTCCCCGCGCCGCCTTTGAGTTCGGCGATTTAGAAGGGTTTCGCACGCACACAGATGGTGTTCTTGGTGGTCCTTGGTGGGG
>CAYWIR010000021.1:0-14008 GCA_964458375.1 uncultured Neptunicoccus sp. | reverse complement strand
GTGTTGCCGATAGAGATATCGCATTCACCTGCCCAAATCGCCTTCACCTGTGCACGGTCGTTGCCAGATGGTTTGCGGGCCAAGTTGGATTTAACGCCGTTCAGCCAGTTCTTGGCAGTGTCTTCGCCATGATGTGCAATCACCGCAGACGTTAGCGCGAGGTTATAGGCGTTGGTGCCAGAACGGATACAGATGCGTCCCTTCCACTTGTCTGATGCGAGGTCTTCGTAGGTGGTGACTTCGCCGTCAGCAACGCGATCTTTAGAGGCGTAAACGATCCGTGCGCGGGATGTCAGGCCGAACCATTGACCATCTGGGTCACGGAAGTCAGCGGGGATGTTCGCGTTGATCACGTCCGAAGTAACAGGCTGTGTTACCCCTGCTTCGACCACTGCGTTTAGGCGGGAAATGTCCACGGTGACGATGAGGTCAGCGGGGCTGCGGTCGCCTTCAGCCAATAGTTTTTCGACCAAACCTTTTTTGAGGAAGGTCACGTTTACGTTGGTGCCTGTTTCGGCGGTGTAGGCATCAAACAATGGCTTCACCAGCTCTGGTTGGCGATAGGAATACACGTTGATGTCGTCAGCGGTGGCCGCAGTTGCCAGCAAAGCGGTGGCGGTGAAAGCGGTAACAATTTTTGTACGCATGATGGGTCCAATTCTGGTTTTCATGCCCATTCGATAACAAAGGAAATTTCCCGCTGCAATACCTGAGTGAAATTATCGGCAATTATTTTCTGATGCATTTTTTGGGGGTGTGGACGGGTTTTTTGAAGTCTCAAAAAAGCAAGATGAGCATTCTTGTAAATTGGTTGAGTGTCCCCATGTAAGGTAAAGTGCACCGCGGTAGGTGCTTGTCAAATATGGGGAAATTATGTCTGACACTGTTTCAAGCTGGGGCGCATGGGCGTCATCAAACGCCATAAACATTCTTTATGCCGTTGCCATTATTCTGATCGCGATCTGGGTTTCGAACCTGATCAAATCTATGATTATCAACATGGGGAAGAAATACGAAGCGTTGGATGAGACGCTGTTTCACTTCCTTGGGTCAATTGCACGGTATGCGATTCTTGCGTTTGCAGGTCTGGCTGTTTTGGGCCGTTTTGGCATCGAAACGACTTCGTTGATTGCTCTGATTGGTGCCGCTGGTTTGGCCGTTGGTTTGGCGCTGCAAGGCACGTTGTCCAATTTGGCTGCTGGTGTGATGTTGCTGATGTTCCGCCCTTATAAGGTCGGCGACTTTGTTGATGCGGCGAGCACGGGTGGCAAGGTTGAGGCGATTACACTGTTTACCACAGACCTGATCACCTTTGACAACCAACACATCATTGTTCCGAACTCTGAGATTTGGGGTGCAAAGATCACCAACCATTCGCACCATCCTATTCGGGGTGTCGATATGATTGCGAGCGTGGCCTATGGTACAGATATCGCAAAGGCCAAAGCATCCATTGCCAAAGTTCTGAGCGCGAATGAGCATGTGCTGTCCGACCCTGCGCCATTTGTGGAAGTGGAAACACTGAACACAAGCTCTGTCGATATTTTGGTGCGGCCGTTCACAGAAGGCGAGCACTACTTTGATGTGAAATACTCGCTGCCTCAGGAAATCTATGAGCAGTTCAACAAAGACAAAATCGAAATTCCGTTCCAACAGATTGTTGTTCACAACGGTTAAATATTACCCCCGCTTGGCATAGCTTGGCGGGGGTTTTCTGGGCGGCGTGTTTCGTCTTATTGGTGCTGGCTATGCGTTCTTATGAATGCGTAGCCTTTTTCGGTTTTAGTCCGATGTGCTTATGAATGTGCCGCAACCAAAGGCACAGTGTTGCGGGTTTGGCCTGTTGTTGGGATTTTGTTCTGCTTTGATGCGAAGTTCTTGAAGAAACGCAGCTTTTTCCTAATTGGTGAAAATTGGCAGGGCGCTCTACTTTAAGATATATTTGAGCCGTTTGTTGCCGAAGTGTCACGGAAATGCGGTTCAGAATGGGGCGGGCCTGCCTCAATTGCCCCCTTTCGGCCACATTTCATCAATACGAATTTCCCAAGGCGTTCGATGGGGGCGCCAAGAGAAGAGCGCAAAGCTCTCGTTTAAGGCAGAGGTAGGGAATGCCCGATTTTACGGTGGGGGTCTATGATTTTGACCCGTATTTTACGTTTTCGCAGACAGTTGGTGGGGAGATTACATATTCTGGACCGAGTAGCTCTGAGACAACAGCGGTTATAACGGACAATGGTTCAGGTGTTGCGGGGGAAGGGATCACGGATTCCGACGAAACCGCCACAGGTACGATCACGATTAATGGGAACACATCTACAAATGTAGATATCAGCGCTGAAGAGAGCTGGACCATTCTGAATGTCGATACAGGCGAAACGTTCCAAATTATCACATTCGAAATCGAAAGTGGGCCTGCGGCTGGATACTACACAGTTTCTGAAATGCCATTGGAAACGGGCGCTACGTATCAGACGGTTACGTTTGACACCGATCCATCGGGTTCTGATACCACCTTTAGCTACGAAGACTACGTGGCGGATTTCGCGGATGGTACGGTAGATGGCACTGATCAAGACGACGTTATCGGTGATGGCTATAGTGATCTAAATGGTGATCTGGTTGACGGGTTGGATGGTGATACAGCGGTTCCAACAGCCGATCTTGATCTGAACTGGGATGCCTTTGGGGCGGATGAAACGGACCTGTTTGGGGGCGTATCGCAGGACACGGGTGGCATTCAGGTAGATGTCTCTTTCACAGACGATGGGAATGGTACGGAGTGGAGTGTTGAGTCCTCTCAGAACCAATATGTTGGGCCTGGTGAAACCTTCGATCCCAATTCGTCACTGCTGTTGTATGGGACAGGGACAGTCGGCCAAACGTCGACCACACAAATAGATTTTTCTTCGGTGTCTGGGTCTGGTTATCAGGACGAGGTGGAGAATGTTCAGTTCCGCATCAATGATATCGACAGTGCAGCGTCAGGTTTTCAGGATATTGTCACCGTCACAGCCTTTGATGCAGACGGCAATGAGATCGAAGTGCAGTTTACCATTTCAGGGGATGAAACCCTGTCAGGTAACACTATTTCTGGCGGGCCAGATGGGAACTCTGAAGCGCAAGCGGGCGGGTCTGTTCTGATCACAATTCCAGGTCCGGTTGCGTATATCGTGATTGATTACGATCAAGGTGGGACAGGCAATCAGGCGGTTTACATCACGGATGTAGAATTCACCGCCGTTCCTGTGGGGGCCAATGCGGACCTGATTGATGCGGGTGCGGGTGATGACAGTATCGACAGCGGGCTGGACAATGACACGGTGTTTGGCGGCACAGGCGATGACACGATTAACGCTTCCGAAGATGATGATACCCTTTTTGGCGGGGACGATGCAGATACGTTCCAGATGGGTGATGGCCTTGGGGATGACAGCATTGTTGGCGGCGAAGGGGGCACGGACAGCGATACCATCGACGGGTCTGCTTTGTCGGACGGTGTGGTTGTTACGTTCACTGGCGGCGAAGCGGGTACGGTGGATGGCACCGACACGGATGCTACCTTTAGCGAAATTGAAACGCTGATCCTGACGGATCAAGACGACACGGTAGATGGGTCTGCGTCTGACAGCTCTATGACTATTGACGCAGGTGCGGGCGACGATGTTCTGACAGGGGGCAGCGGAGCAGACAGCCTAAGCGGCGGTGATGGGGAAGATACCATCAATCTGGAAGATGGTTTTGGTAATGACTCCATTGACGGTGGCGCAGGAGGTGTAGACTCCGATACGCTGGATACATCGGGTGTGACCACAGGTGTAACCGTGGACTTCACAGGTGGAGAAGCAGGTACGCTTAGCGATGCCAGCACGGACACAGCAACATTCGCAGACATCGAAACTTTTGTTCTGACGGGGCAAGCCGACACGATTAACGGTGGTTTGGCGACAGAGACGATGACTGTGTTTGCGGGCGCTGGTGATGATGAAATCACAGGCGGGTCGGTGACCGATCTTCTGTATGGTGGCACAGGTGCCGATGTCATAGATGGTGGCGCTGGCGATGACACGCTGTTTGGCGGCGATGATGAAGATACCTTCGTTCTGAACGATGCAGGCGGCACTGATAGCATTGATGGCGGGTCGGGTGGTACAGACGCTGACACGATTGACATGTCTGGGCTTACGTCGGGCGTGACGGTGGATTTCACTGATGGTGAAGACGGCACAATTGCAGGTACAGGCACGGATGCCACATTTACTGAGATTGAAACGCTGATTTTAACAGATGAAGACGATGTGGTTAACGGAGGTCTTTCTGATCAAAATATGACCATTGATGGTGGTGCTGGCGATGACAGCATCACGGGTGGATCTGGCGCGGATGTCATCAGTGGGGGTGTTGGAGCGGACACGCTGACAGGTGGCGATGGCAATGACACACTGTTTGGCGGAACGGGCGATGACATCATCTCGGTTGCGGATGGTGATGAGGCCACAGGGGGTGATGGAGATGATACCTTCAACATCAACCAAACCGATGCGGGTACAGGCGGAATTACCATTGTCGGTGGCGAAGGTGATGAAACAAATGGGGATACGCTGAACTTCAATGGGTTGCTCGACAAAGGTTCGATGGTCATCACGGATGACGACGATGAAAATGGCGGCCTGACGGGCTATGCGTTCTTGTTGGATGGCACACGGGTCGATTTCTCTGAAATTGAGAACATCATTTGTTTTGCACGGGGCACGAAAATTCTGACCCATTCGGGTGAAGTGTTGATCGAAGATTTGGCTGAGGGTGATCAGATTGTCAGCCTTGATAATGGCTTGCAGCAAATTCGTTGGATCGGGTCGCGCGTCGTGCCCGCCACAGGTGACTTTGCGCCGATTACAATTACAAAGGGCGTTCTAGGAAATCACACGGATCTAACGGTTAGCCCGCAGCACCGCATGTTGGTGTCTGGCCAAATGGCCGAATTGCTGTTCTGTGAGCCTGAAGTGTTGGTTCCTGCTAAGCATTTGTTAAGTTGGGACGGCGTGTATCATGCGCAGATGGAGACGGTGGAGTATTTCCATATCCTGTTCGATACGCATCAAGTCATTCATGCCAATGGTGCTCTGTCCGAGAGCTTTCATCCCGGTGAGCAAGCGATGGATGCTGTGTCAGAGGATGCGCGCAACGAGATTTTGACGTTGTTCCCTGAACTTGCTGATCAGCCAGCCGCCTACGGCCCCGCTGCTCGGTTTAGTTTGAAAGCCTATGAAGCCGAATTACTGGGGCGTGGTATGATGTAAGGCTGCTTGGCAGTGCGGGGACAAATTGAGGATCAGCAGAAGGGTCGACGTAAAAGAACCAGCAAAATGGTCCGCACGCAGATGTGTCCTTTTGCAGCGCGTCGCCCCCTTGTGTTGCGCAGCACAAACAGTTATCTGAACGCTTGCACGTAATAACAGGAGCCGATCATGGCTGTCACAAATCCACTGCAGTTCATGCAACAGGTTCGGGCCGAGGTCTCTAAGATCGTTTGGCCAACACGGCGCGAAACAATGATCACCACAGTAATGGTGTTTGTCATGGCTTTCGTCTTTGCATTGTTTTTCTTTGGCGTGGACCAATTGGTGCAGTTTGTTCTGAACTTAATTCTGGCATTCTGAACTTGAATTCAGTCGCCGTGCGCGGTATTGCGCCCCATCCCTGACAGTACAGAGCCTTTAGAATCAGCAAGGCAAATGTATCTGGCGGGATTTCAGGTGCACAAGCATCTGTAAATGAATTTACGGCGGATCGTTCCGCCCAACACGAAGGTATCGGTCAAGATGGCGTTACGTTGGTATTCGGTTTCTGTGCTCTCTAACTTTGAGAAGAAGATCGCCGAAGCGATCCGCGAGGCGGTTGCGCAAGAAGGTTTGGAAGAAGAAATCGTAGAGGTTTTGGTTCCAACCGAAGAAGTGATCGAAGTGCGTCGCGGCAAGAAGGTTCCGATGGAGCGTCGTTTCATGCCAGGGTATGTTTTGATCCGCATGGAAATGTCTGAAAAAGGCTATCACCTTGTAAACAACATCAACCGTGTGACGGGTTTCCTTGGCCAGCCAGGTAAACCATCGCCTATGCGTGACCGTGAAGTGGCCGCGATCCTGAACCAAGTGGAAGAGGGTGCAGAACGCCCACGGACATTGATCAGCTTCGAAGTGGGCGAGAACGTGAACGTGACAGACGGCCCGTTCGAAGGCTTTGCTGGCATGGTGGAAGACGTGGACGAAGAGAACGCTCGCTTGAAAGTGACCGTGTCCATCTTTGGTCGCGCCACACCTGTAGAGCTGGAATACACGCAGGTTGCCAAGCAAACCTAAGGCTTTTGGGTTAGAACAGATTTTGGCGACAACGTTTTCTGATGTTGTCGCGCAAACTGCTGTTTTCTGATCTTATGGTTTGTACAATCGCGGGACCAAAGATTCTGCGAGGTCTTGTAGCAACTCGGGCGGACTTCCCTGAGGTTGTATCGCGCCGTAGTGTACTTCGTAGCTGCCGCCCAGTTTTGCAAAGATTTCTGATGCGTATCTAAGGGATGCCACGCGACGTCCAAAATCGTCGTTTCCACCACTGAGAAAGGCAGCCAAACGCCTTGTTCGATAGTAGTGGCGGGAATTTTTCATATCAGTTGATGCAGGTACAATGGGCGCAGCACATTCCGCAGAAATGCGGGTGATGCCATTGCGCCAAGGCCGTTCGACCAAAACCCCATTTTCCATTTTTGGCACGCGCCCAGACCCAAACACCAGTAAGGCTCCGCCTGTGTTCAGATGCGTTCGCATGCCTTTTAAAGTCTGGCGCACAGTCATAACTTGATCGTTGCGATCCAGATCGACGGCAACAATGCGTTCTTGGCCTAAAAAGCGCTCGGATTCGCGGCCTGCAACTACCTTTAGGTCAGGGCGATGTTGAAGAAGCGCCCCAGCGTGGGCGATGAAGTCGAAAGTTCCGATTGGGTGGGTTGCGCCAATCACGACAGCCCCTTCGGCGGGAACATTTTCAAGGCCGATCGGAATAATCTCGGTTCCACCATTCATACCAAGAAGGGTTTCGATGAGGCCAGTTCCAGTTTTTCCTTCCAATGCCACGAGCATTTTTTTGGTTTCGCGCAAAGCGAAAAAGGCCTGACCTGTTGTAAGGCGGCTGGCACCGTCTACCGCCTGCATTACCATTTGCAGGCCCTTAAGTTTCCAATCGGAGCCCGTCGGAATGCGCAGTCGCGCGCGTAAAAGCTCGTCGAGTGGGTCAGATTTTTTGTTTTTCAAGGCGAACTCTACTGTTTGGTTTAAATGCAGTTCAAACTGAAATGGCTTGTTTGTACAGGGAAACGAGCGAGCCGGGTCCGACATGCACGTTGCATCACGATTTCAATGGTGGCAAGGTTTTCTGAACATGCTTGCGGGTTTTGGCTCGAGACAGGGGGAAACATGTTTGGAGCGGAAAACGGCAGCATTGATGCGGTCACCTTAAATTTCTCACCGACAAGTTTAACTGTGCTCAACCTGATACTCGCCGTTGTTATGTTTTCGATAGCGCTCGAACTGCGGCCCAGCGATTTTGCACGTTTGGTGCGTGCTCCTAAAGCTGTGCTTACAGGGCTTTTCTCTCAATTCGTTGCTTTGCCTGCTTTGACGTTTTGTCTCGTGCTTTTGTTGCAACCGCGCCCTTCAATTGCGCTTGGGCTGATGCTTGTCGCTGCGTGTCCTGGCGGGAATATTTCTAATTTCATCACGCAAAGGGCAGGTGGCAATTCTGCGTTGTCTGTCACAATGACAGCCTTTGCCACTGTATTTGCAATTATCTTAACACCTTTAAACGTTGCTTTCTGGGGGAATATGTATGAACCCACGCGGGCCATTTTGCAGGCCGTTGAAATCGATCCCATTTCTGTAGCGATAACAGTCGGCTTTATGCTCGTTCTACCGCTAATCCTTGGGATTTATCTTAATGTCATAAGAACCGATATCGCGGCGCGGCTTCGCAAGCCGATGCAATATGTGTCGATGCTCATCTTTATTGCCTTCGTTGTGCTGGCGCTTGGGGCCAACTGGTCTTTGTTCTTGCAATATGCCTCTGCTGTTGCCGTTTTGGTTTTTTTACACAATGCCTTGGCGCTTTTGGTTGGGTATTTACTGGCATCGGCTGCGCGGTTGTCTGAATTTGATCGCAGGGCGATCACCATCGAAACTGGGATTCAAAATTCTGGCCTTGGGTTAATTTTGATCTTTGGTTTCTTTGATGGGCTTGGTGGCATGGCTGTTGTCGCGGCGTTCTGGGGGATGTGGCACATCATTTCAGGCATTTCACTGGCGACTGTAATTGGACGCACAAAAGCTGCGATGTAGAAAGGTTTTTCGTTGAATATTGAGCCGAATTTGGGGCACGAGAGGGTGCTGACCCCGCTCCCATTTCTGCGGGTGGTTTGAAGATGGACGTGCTTTTTCGCCCTTTAACCCTTCCGTGTGGTGTTGTTCTTAAAAATCGCCTTGCAAAAGCGGCTATGTCTGACTCGCTTGGTGACGGGCGTGGGGCGCCAACCGAGGCGCAAAATCGATTGTATGAACGTTGGGCTAATGGTGGCGTGGGGCTTTCGATCATTGGTGAGGTTCAAGGCACGCCGCATTATGCAGAGAAGCCGGGAAACTTGGTTCTTAATGCTCAGTCAGAGAGAAAACCGTTTCAGGCTTTGGCGACTGCTGGATCGAAAAATCAGTCGAGCCTTTGGTTGCAGCTTGGTCATGCAGGGGCCATGGCGGATGGGCCGATTAGCACACCCAAGGGTCCAAGTGCACTTGATCTAACTGGCTTAAAGTGTGGAGCCTTGACGCTAGAGGAGATCAAAGATCTTCCAGCGGAATTTGCACGAACAGCAGCTTTAGCCAAAGACCTTGGGTATGGAGGTGTCGAGGTTCATGCGGCCCATGGTTTCTTGCTCAGTCAGTTTTTGTCTCCACTGTTTAACACTCGGTCGGACAGCTACGGGGGAAGCCTTGAGAACAGAATGCGGCTTTTGTTGGAGTGCATAGAGAGTGTTCGAGAGGCCGTTGGGCCTGAGTTTCCTGTCGGGGTCAAATTGAACGCAACAGATCAGCTTGAAGGTGGTTTTCAAGAAGAGGAGGCTCTTGCGGTCGTGGCTGCCTTAGATGAGACCAGCATCGATTTGATCGACATTAGTGGCGGCACATATTTTCCAGGTGCGCCGTCGTCGTCTGATCGGGCAGGGTCTGGCCCATATTTTGTTGATTTCGCTGAAGTGGCGCGTGGAAAAACGGATATCCCGCTTATGGTGACGGGTGGATTTAAGACGCTGCAGCAGGCGATTGCAGTCATCGAGGCTGGGAAAGCTGATTTGGTCGGACTTGCGCGGGCGCTGGTTGTTGACCCAGATTTGCCAAAGAAGTGGGAGGCGGGAGATTTAACCGATCCGCAATTCCCGCGTTTTGATGCGCCGCCAGAAGGCGGGGTGACAGCGTGGTACACAATGCAGTTGACACAGATCGCCAATGGAGAGGGCACGTTATCATCTGCGAACCTTTCAGAGGCTATCGAAGCGTATGAGACAAGAGATGATCGACGCCGTGCGATTTGGAATGAGCATTTCAGAGGTTAGCAGGACGGGTTGGCGAAGTGATATGAGCGGTTAAAGACAAGTAGCGTGCTTGTCGTTCTTGCCGCTGTCCGAATCCCTTGCCAACGCTCCTTATTCACCCTATACGCCCGTGAATGTCGCATCCGTGCGGCATCCATTGTGGGAGGCGAGGGTCACGCGTGATCCAAACCGAACCACACCATAAAACCGCTTTGGCACGCGCGCCAAGGCATTGGAAAAGGAAAAGCTAATGGCTAAAAAAGTCGCTGGCACCATGAAGCTGCAGGTTCCTGCAGGTCAAGCCAACCCATCCCCACCAGTGGGCCCAGCGTTGGGTCAACGCGGTATCAACATCATGGAATTCTGTAAGGCGTTCAACGCCAAGACACAGGAAATGGATCCAGGTGCACCGTGTCCAACGATCATCACGTATTACGTGGACAAATCCTTCACCATGGACATCAAGACGCCACCAGCGTCCTACATGTTGAAGAAAGCTGCGAAACTGAAGTCTGGCGCCAACCTGCCAGGTCGTGAAATCGTGGGTTCCGTGACAACCAAGCAAGTGAAAGAAATCGCTGAAGCGAAGATGAAAGATCTGAACGCGAACGATATCGACGCTGCTATGTTGATCATTCTGGGGTCTGCCCGTTCTATGGGCATCGAGGTGAAGTAATGGCTAAATACGGAAAAAGAACGACAGCCGCGCGTGAAGCGTTTGCTGGTCAAGAAAATGTCTCCATCGCCGAAGCTGTTGCCTTGGTAAAAGGCAACGCCAAAGCTAAGTTCGACGAAACAGTTGAAATCGCGCTGAACCTTGGTGTTGATCCACGTCACGCAGACCAAATGGTTCGTGGTGTTGTGTCCTTGCCAAACGGCACAGGTAAAACTGTTCGCGTTGCTGTGTTTGCTCGTGGCCCAAAGGCTGAAGAAGCCCAAGCCGCTGGTGCAGACATTGTTGGTGCAGAAGACCTGATGGAAATCGTACAAGGCGGCAAGATCGAATTTGATCGCTGCATTGCGACACCTGACATGATGCCAATCGTTGGTCGTCTGGGTAAAGTGCTTGGCCCACGTAACCTGATGCCAAACCCTAAAGTTGGTACGGTTACGATGGATGTTAAAGCCGCTGTTGAAGCCGCCAAAGGTGGTGAAGTGCAGTTCAAAGTGGAAAAAGCGGGTGTTGTACACGCTGGCGTTGGCAAAGCGTCCTTCACTGAGGCTCAACTGGCTGAAAACGTGAAAGCGTTGATCGACGCGGTTCAGAAGGCAAAGCCATCTGGGTCCAAAGGCGCCTACATGAAAAAGATCGCTCTGAGCTCCACTATGGGCCCAGGCGTGACTGTTGATGTTGCGGGTGCGCTGGAAGGTTAATCCTTCTGTAAGAATTTTGAAAAGGCCTCAGTGGAAACACTGGGGCCTTTTTGGTTTGGGCGTGCACAATGCCAGCTTGCAGTGCCTAGCTTTTCTCAACCAATTCGCGCTTCAAACCTCTTAGGGCGTGTTGGGAGAGGCCTGATTTGTTCAATTCGAGAAGCTGTGGTGTGAGATCGGTGCTGGGGCCTGTATTCAAGTCCCTTGGAGGGATGAGGCTGTCGATCAGGGTTTGATCGAGGTTGAAATGTTCAAAGATCGCAGCGGCCGTGCCCATTGGGTTTGTGGAGTAATCCTCTAGCCAGATGCGGTGGCAGGGTGTGTTTGGCATTTCGGTTTCGACTTGATCCACGACGCTGTTTAGCGCGGCTGCGGTTTTGTAGGTTTCGCGAAATTCGGGCCAATCTAGGGTGAGCGTGCCGCCCATCAAGTTGTGTTTCCAAGCGCTTTGCAACCATGGTTCAGGCTGTCGCAAAGTGAAGAGAAATTCCAAATGCAATTGCTCCCCGAATTTTTCTACCAAGGCGGATTTGATTATGTGCAGCAGCGGGATGGCTGCGGAATAATCTGCAACATCTGCTTGGCCCGGGGTGCGGCCACATAGCCCTTCGCAAGACAGAACCAAGGGGCGTGCCCCTGTGTAGGTTTCTAAATCTTGTAAGAATTGGGCTTTTAAGGCGGTAAGATGTTTGGGGTCTTGGTCTATGGCGAAGGCGCGACAATGATCGATGCTGGCTTTTATGCTCGGCAACAGTAGGGTGCGGAAATGGGGTTTTAGGTTTTCTCGGTTCAAGCGCAAGCAATGTTGTAATGCAGAGGTGCCTGTTTTGTGAAAGCCTGGATGGATCAAAACGCGGATCGGATTAGGGGGCATTTTTGATGGCCTCCAAAAACCGTAGAAGAGCATCATGTCGATCGGCCAATTGCTTGGGGGATTGCCCTTCGGCAGAGAGGTGATCGACCAAGGCACGGCCCAGAAAAAACGGCAAAAGGGTTGTGGTGTCATCCGCGCTGAGACCGCCCCAGCCATGGGCGAAATGATCGACCAAGTTCTTGGACAGCCCAAAGTATTGATCCGATGTCAGCGGGCGGTAGTGATTTGCCAGCACCAAAAATTTGGCCACATCGGCCAAGGCGGGCAGGGTGAAATTGCTTTCAACGTCAATGCCGATGGTTTGGCCCGTGTCAGACAGCATTAAGTTCATGGGGGCGAAATCGCCGTGGATGCGGCCTACCAGTGATTTGAGTTGACGAACTTTGGGGGCCATAGAGCGTAAGATGTCGACGCATTCTTGTGCTGTGTCCGCTTCTGGAGGGTTCATGCGAGACAAAACAGATTGGGTGCGATCCAGTAGTTTATGAGGGAAGAGTTTGTCTTGTTTGGTTGAACTGGCCGTATATTCGCGCAACCATCTGCCCGCTTTTTCACATAAAACTGCTACCTCTTCGGGTTTGGCGGTGCGTAGGTGTTCATTAAAGGTCGCCCCAGAGATGAATTTGATCACCAAGAGACCATGCTCTGGGTGGCAGGCGAGGGGCTGTGCGATGGAGAAGCTGCTGGGTAGAGCGGCGAATTTTTCAGTTTGCAGATCCCAGATTTTCGCACAGCGTTCTGTAGACCGATCGCCGATCAGTTGTTTGAATATAACGGGCGTTGATCCCATCTTCCCTGTAAAGACGGCTCTGTTGTGCATCGCGCGTTGGCAGCTCCCGATCTGGTACTCATAGCCTGACAACGGGCCGCAAAATAGCTTTTCTAGGCGTGCGGTTGCGTCCTGCACTTGATTATGCGTGCTGCGTTCTTTCATGGGATTGTAAGTGTTCGGTGTTTCATGGGTGAGTTGTCTGTTAAACTGAACCTTATGGTCAATGCCAATGACTTGCAATTTGCGGTGTTGGTTCAAGGGAGGTGACGAAAACGTAGGGGTTAGGCTTTGATCCTTCGCCGTCGGTGACTAACAAGTTAATATCCGCTTTAAGCGATGAAGGGCTTGCCCATTCTTCCATCCCAGACTACATACCCCATAGCAATAAAAGCGTGCGATTCGTCGTGCGCTTTTTCTGCGTTCGTCCAAGACGGTGAGTGTGGGTTTCCCGCTTAATTTCTTGCCTGAGACGGGAACTGAACAAAATGCCATGTGGTGAAGACCTCGGGCGGTTTGGGAGGGGACCGTAATTAAGGACCCTAAGTGCCAGTTTGGTTTCGGCTAGGCTGGTAAAAACGAGCCGGGGAGCAATCCCCATAAATTGGAGCATAACTGTGGATAGAGCCCAAAAAGAAGCAGTGGTCGGTGAACTCGGCCAAATCTTCACGGACTCTGGTGTAGTGGTCGTATCTCACTATGTCGGTCTTACAGTTGCAGAAATGCAGGACTACCGTGCGCGCATGCGTGACGTTGGTGGTGCTGTTCGTGTTGCCAAAAACAAGCTCGCCAAAATCGCTCTTGAGGGCACTCCATGTGAAGGCGTTAAAGACCTGCTGACAGGTATGACCGTTTTTGCATATTCCGAAGATCCAGTTGCTGCGGCGAAAGCCACAGAAGCCTTTGCTAAGGACAACGACAAGCTCGTTATTCTTGGTGGGTCGATGGGGGAAAACCTTCTCGATGTCGCCGGTGTTAAGGCCGTTGCGGCAATGCCATCCCGCGAGGAGCTTATTGCTTCTATCGTTGGTTGCATTGGTGCACCTGCTTCCAACATCGCTGGTGCGATTGGCGCGCCTGCTTCTAACATCGCGTCGATTATCTCGACCGTTGAAGAAAAAGCAGAGGCTGCATAACAACAACTGCAAATGTAGATCGGTGCGTGAAAACAAACATCACACCGGACAAACACAACATAACGGAAACGGAAATATCAAATGGCTGATATCAAAGCACTCGCTGAAAGCATCGTTGGTCTGACACTGCTGGAAGCACAAGAACTGAAAACAATCCTGAAAGACGAGTACGGCATCGAGCCTGCTGCCGGTGGCGCAGTCATGATGGCCGGTCCTGCGGACGGCGGCGGCGG
>CAYWIR010000020.1:0-14070 GCA_964458375.1 uncultured Neptunicoccus sp. | reverse complement strand
GACCGCACTGTCGCGCTGTCTGCAGGGGTGCGCCCGTCAGGCATGTAAGCCTCGGCTGGCAGCATGTCGAAGGCTTTGGAAACCTCCAAATCTTCGTCCGCAATGATCGGGAAACCCGCCTGTGCACCAGACACTGCTTCAATGTCCACTTTCCACTTTTTGTGCTCGGCCACACCATCAACAGACACGCCCATGACCTTCGTGCCACGCGCAGCCCATTCATCGGCCAACTGTGCTACAGCGCCAAATTCGGTTGTACAGACAGGCGTGAAATCCTTGGGGTGCGAAAACAAAATCGCCCAGCTGTCGCCGATCCAATCATGGAATTTATAGGTGCCTTGATCCGTTTCCGCCGTAAAATTCGGAACCACATCATTGATTCGTAAACTCATATCGTTCTCCTTTTCTTGAACAATTTGCCCCCTTTTTCTGCCTGTCACAGCAGAAACACAAGCGCCAATCCCAATAAAAACAAGCATCTAAGCCCACAACCTGCGCTAGAGCCCTTGAAACCCTGTTAACCCTAACTATGTTATTTTGATTATTATGCTGCTTGATCGTGTTCGTAGGGGAAGACTGTGGCGCTCGCACAAGGTGATATTGTAATTATTGGATTCGATGCCGAAGGTTGGGATCGTTTCGCTGTGCTCGCGACTAGGGATTTGGACGCGGGCGAAGTTGTGCGCGTTACAACATCTGATTGGGACAGCACGAACGGTGATTTCACCAATGAAACAAACTACATCGAATGGACCGTACCCGCTGGCGGCATCCCGTCAGGACAAACCATTGTCTTTTCCGAACAATTTGGCAGCACGTGGCGCACGGGCACACCAGACGATCCTTATTCCAATGATTTCGGTGTCCCTGTCGAAGTCGGCGAAGTTAACATCAGCGGCCAATCAAACGGCATCACCAATGAAGAACTGTTTGTCTTTCAAGGCGACCCGGGCAACCCAACTGTAATCTCTGGTCTTGTTACCAACAATTCCTCAAGCCCGATCCCACCGGGCCTAACCAGCACGACGGGCCTTGTGAACGTCACTGGAAACAACACGAACACCGTGGACCTTGCCGAATACAACGGCATTTCCACAGGCACCAAGGCAGAATTGCTGGCCGCCATCGGCAACCCTGCCAATTGGGGCCATGAAGGTGGCGCAGAATACAACGGCGGCACAGGGGGCACCACGGCAGGGGAAACCGATCTGATCGACGGGTTTGATCTGCTCAACACCACCTTTGATATCATCTGCTTTACCCCCGGCGTGATGATCGCAACACCCACAGGGGACCGCCCCATTCAATCGCTGAAGGTTGGCGATCTGGTTGTCACGGCCGACAATGGCATTCAACCAATCCGCTGGATTGGCTCGAAACACCTGTCTGGCGCGCGTTTGCACGCCTGCGATCATTTCCGCCCTGTGAAAATCAACGCAGGGGCCTTTGGCAATGGCCTTCCCGCAAACGACATGTGGGTCTCTCCACAGCACCGCATGTTGGTCCAAGACCGCGTGGCGCAAACCCTCTTTGGGCACGCTGAAACGCTTGCTCCTGCCAAGGGGCTCGTGAACGGCGACACCATCACAGTGGATCGCTCGGTCAGATCCGTTGAATACATTCACCTCTTGTTTGACAGCCACCAAATCATCTTCGCCAACGGCACACGCACCGAGAGCTTTCATCCAGGCAAAGCCTCCATCAACGGCCTCACCGATGCCTCGCGCGTTGAGGTGTTTGAACTCTTCCCAGAACTGCGCAGAAACACCGCGCATTTCGGGTCCGCGGCACGCCCATCGCTCAGCGTTCCCGAAAGCCAGTTGGTCACCGCGCAATTGACGGGCTACCAACCAAAACCAGCACCTATTATTCACGTCTGGTAATCCGCCCAAAATCGCAGTCTTTGCAATAGAGCTTGCAGCCCATCCCCCTGTTGTGGTCTCAACAGGCCATAGCTTTTGTGACCGCCTTTGGGAGACCTTTCGATGAAACCATTTCTGACCGCTGCCCTTCTCTTGCTCGGCGCAACCCACGCGCAGGCACAATCTTGCGGCGGCACCTTCAACACGTTTCTCAAAGGTGTGAAATCCGAGGCGGTTGCCAAAGGATACGCAGCAGGCACCGTCGATAAATTTCTCTCCAACGCTCGAATTGACAAAAAGGTTCTGAAAGCAGACCGCTCCCAAGGCGTGTTCAAACTCAACTTCACCCAATTTGCACAGCGCGTCATCAGCGCAAGCCGCCTGTCAAAAGGCAAGGCAAACCGAAAAAAATACAACAACACCCTATCCAAAGTGCAAAACACCTACGGCGTTGACCCCGCTGTCATGCTGGCCTTTTGGGCGCTTGAAACGGATTACGGCGCATTCCAAGGTGACTTCAACACGTTGAATGCACTGCTCACGCTCAGCCACGATTGCCGCCGTCCCGAATTGTTCCGCCCACAAATCTTTGCCGCCCTCGAACTCTACAAACGCGGTGACTTTTCCCCGACAAAAACCACAGGCGCGTGGGCAGGTGAAATCGGCATGGTGCAAATGCTGCCAGGCGATATCATTTCGCGCGGTGTCGATGGCGATGGTGATGGGCATATCAGCCTCAAAACCTCTGCCGCCGATGCGCTGATGTCCGGGGCAAACGTCATTTCAAGCCATGGATGGCGTGCAAACGAACCTTGGCTTGTTGAAATCACAGTCCCGCAAAATCTCGATTGGTCGAAAACAGGCCTCGATAAATCCATGAGCGTTGCAGAATGGGCAAAGCGCGGCGTCAAGGCTCGTGGCAAAATGCCCAACAGCGCCTTGCAAGCCTCCGTGGTCCTCCCCCAAGGCCGCAAAGGTCCCGCTTTCCTCGCTCTGCCCAACTTCAAAGTCTATTTTGAATGGAACAAGTCCTTCGTTTACGTCACCACCGCAGCCTATTTCGCCACGCGCATCGCAGGCGCGCCACGTTTCATCGAAGGCAACCCAGATCCATCCCTCTCCGACGCCCAAATGAAATCCCTGCAACGCAAACTTGCCGCGCGTGGCTATGATGTGGGCAAAATCGACGGAATCCTTGGCGCCCGCACCCGCGCCGCCGTACAAGCAGAACAAACCCGCCTCGGCCTGCCCGCGGATGCTTGGCCCACCAAGACGTTGATTTCAAAGCTGTAAATCGCACCAAACGTCGAACAGTCACGGGCTTGTCCCCCAACATCCTGCACGTCGCTTACGATTGTGGTTTCAACTAGGGTCTTACCCGACCATCCGTTCGGCCTGTTTCAAATCGACGCTCACCAACTGGCTCACGCCCAGCTCGGCCATCGTTACGCCAAACAACCGATCCATCCGCGACATGGTCACAGCATGGTGCGTGATGATCAGGAAGCGCGTATCTGTGCGGCGTGTCATCTCGTCCAGCAGATCACAGAACCGCGTCACGTTCGCATCATCGAGCGGCGCATCAACCTCGTCCAGCACACAGATCGGCGATGGGTTCGCCAAGAACACCGCAAAGATCAGCGACAGCGCCGTCAGCGTCTGCTCACCGCCTGACAACAGGCTCAGCGTAGAGAGTTTCTTACCAGGCGGTTGGCACATAATCTCTAGTCCAGCTTCAAGCGGATCATCGCTTTCCACCAGCACAAGGTTCGCATCCCCACCACCAAACAGATGCTTAAACAGCGTGGCAAAGTTGCTGTTTACCTCATCAAACGCCGCCAACAGACGTTCGCGGCCCTCTTTGTTCAAGCTGGCAATCCCAGTGCGAAGTGCTTTGATCGCCTCTTCCAAGTCGGATTTTTCCGCGACCAGCGCATCGCGCTCTTCTGTCACTTCTTTCGCGTCTTCTTCGGCACGCAAGTTCACCGCACCCAATGCGTCACGCTGGCGGCGCAACCGCGCCACGTCGTTTTCAATGGCCTGCGCTGGGGGCATATCTTCTGGATCAGCCTGCAACGTTTCCAACAGCTTTTCAGGCGAACATTCCAGCTCTTCGCGAATGCGATCGGCAGCCGTGTCCACCTGAACACGGGCCGCATCTGCCACCGCATCTGCGCGCGCGCGGGCCTCGCGGGCCTCTGATGCCGCACGTTCTGCATCCCGCTCGCCCTGCTCTGCTTGGCGAAGGTTCGTTTCCGCCACAGCCAGCGCATCAGACGCATCTTTAAGCCGCGTTTCGGCCTTGGCAATCTCGCGCCCCAACTCTTCGCGCTTGGCCGCAATCTCTTCGGGGGCAGCGGTTGCATCTTTCAGCTCCGCCTCAGAACTTTCCTTGCGTGTTGCCAGCTCTGCAATCCGCGCCTCTGCCGTTTCCAACCGATGCCGCCAGCCAGACACTTCTTTGGTGATCTCTTGGCGCCGCTTGGTCCGCGCCTCGCCGTCACGGCGCTGTTCGTCAAACAAAGACCGTTTCGTCAGCATCGTCATCCGCGCGGCTTCAACAGCCACCTTCAACGCTTCCGCAGTTTCCCGCGCAGCGTCCAGATCGCCCAAATCCCGTACCGCCGTTTCGGCTTCCTTCACAGTCGCAGTCGCAGCCAAAGTTTCTTCGCGCAACCGCGTTTCCGCCAAGGTTTGCGTTTCCACTTTACCCGACAACATATCGCGATCTGCTTCTGCGCGGCTCATCGCCCGCGTGGCCGCCGTGGCTGTCTCATCCGCAACTTTACGCGCCCGACGGGCCTCTTGATCCGCGGCAATTGTCGCCTGCAACGCGGCGTGCACCGCATCAAAATCAGCCCGCGCCTTGGCCGCTGCCTCTGCTGCCACATGGTGCGCCTCGCGCAGCTCTTCCAAACGGTTCACCTGCTGCAACCGCAAGGCCGCCGCACTTGGCGCATCATCTGCCCCCGCACGAAAACCATCCCAGCGCCACAAATCGCCTTCAACAGACACCAACCGTTGTCCTGGCTGCAAATCTGCCTGTAACCGCGCACCATCGGCCCGTGCCACCACGCCAATTTGCCCAAGCCGACGCGCCAACACGTCAGGCGCGGTCACATGACCGCCCAACGCCTTTGCCCCAGACGGCAGCGCAGCAACGCCCGAATAACTCGGCATCTGCGCCCACCCTGAAACACCATCTGCATCCACAACAGGCGCTTTCAAATCATCGGCAAGGGCAGCCCCTAGGGCCGCTTCAAACCCCTTATCGGCCCGCACATCATCCAGAACCTGTGCTCCGCCTGATTGGTCTCGCGCAATAACACGCTCCAACGCGCCCACCTCGGCGCTCAGCGCATTCGCCTCACCATCCGCTTCTGACATTGCAGCGCGCGCTTCGGAATCTTTCGATTGCTCTTCGGCCCGCCGCACCTCAACATCTGCCAGCGTGTTTTCCGCCTTCAACGCCGCTTCCTGCGCCACACCAAACGTTGTGCTCGCCTCGGCCAACCGCTGTTCTGCTTCAGCCAATCCATCTTTTGCCTTGGCCACAGACTCGGCCGCCGCTTCGGATTGTTCACTGCGCGACGCCAGCACCTGCTTTGCATCCGACAACATCCGATGCGCCGATTGATGCCGTGCCGCCAAACGCGCCACATCTTCGTTGTGACGGTCCAGATCCGCTTCTTTTTCTTGCATCACGGATGCCGCGTCATGGGCCTCGGTCCCAGCCGCTTCAATCCGCCCATCTTGCCCTTCAGAGGCCTTAACAATCGCTTCATGCTCCCAATCGAGCCGTTTGATCGTTTCTTCCGCATCGCGGTTCAACCCGCTTTCGCGGTCTATGTCGTTGCCAAGCTGTTCAATCCGATTGCGCAGCGTATCAATCGTTGCCCGCGCACGGTTTTCCTGATCGCCGAGCGCATCTCGCTCAACGCGCAACCGCTGCACAATGGCACCTGCTACCGCTTCTTCCTCGCGCAATGGCGGCACTTTGCCTTCCAAATCCATCCGCAACTTCGCCGCCTGCGCCGCGCCACCCTGACCAGATGCTGCCAGCTTTGTCGCAGCCGTCAACTGCTCAATCGCCGCCGCCAGTGCCAAATCCGCCTCGCGCCAGCGCCGATACAACAACAAACCTTCAGATTGGCGTAACTCATCAAGGATGGAACGATATCGCGCCGCTTGGCGTGCTTGCCGCGCCAATGTGTTCAACTGGCTGTCCAGCTGTTCAATCACATCATCTACACGCGACAGGTTCGTTTCCGCCCCGTTCAGCTTCAACTCCGCCTCATGGCGCCGCTGATACAGGCCAGAAATCCCAGCCGCTTCTTCCAACACACGTCGACGGTTCTTCGGCTTGGCATTGATCAGTTCTGAAATCTGTCCTTGCCGCACCAACGCGGGGGAATGCGCACCCGTGGACGCATCCGCAAACAGCATCTGCACATCACGCGCACGCGCGTCTTTGCCGTTTGTTTTATACGCCGACCCCGCATCCCGCGTGATCCGCCGAATAACCTCAAGATTATCCTGATCGTTAAACGCTGCTGGCGCCAACCGATCGCTATTGTCCAACAGCAAAGACACTTCTGCGTAATTGCGTGCAGGCCGCGTGGCCGCCCCTGCAAAAATCACGTCTTCCATGCCCCCACCACGCATCGCAGTCGGACGGTTTTCCCCCATCACCCAACGCAATGCTTCCAGCAGGTTCGACTTGCCACACCCATTTGGCCCCACAACACCCGTCAGCCCGTCCGAGATCACCAACTCGGTCGGGTCCACAAAGCTTTTGAAGCCCGTGAGACGGATTTTGGAAAACTGCAAGTGCGCCTGCCCTGTTGATTCTTAGTTGTCCCCCAAAATCTTGGCCCACAGGCTTTGAGTCAACCATAAACCCCTGCATTTAGCTGGATCGGCAGAGTTATCCACAAGATATTGCCACAAATCGCCAAATGACCCCAAGTCAGTTCGCCGCAAAAAACCAATACAACGTCGGAATCCTCCTTGCGCCCTGCTTCGATTGGTTGCACAACAATGCGGCAAGGTTCCTCATTCAAACGCTAAGCGTTGAGGATTAATTGGGAATGTGGTGAAGGCGGACCGATATCCGGGGCCTAAATCCACAACCGCCCCCGCGACTGTAAGCGGCGAGCGATGTTCGAAATACCACTGTGGAAACGCGGGAAGGTCGAACAGAGCGTTGAGCCGCAAGTCAGGAGACCAGCCAGGCAAGAGACCTTAACACATGCTGTCGGGAGTGGCAGCAAAGGAGACATAAAATGAAAAACGAAGCCAAAGCTGCAGTCGCGACTCAAAGCCTGACAAAAACAAACATGATGACAATCGCATTTGCCGCGTTTGTTGGTCTGGGCATCATCGCTATCACGGGCCACGTTCAAGCATCCGCCTTGCACGACGCAGCACATGATGTGCGTCACGCAACTGGTTTCCCTTGCCACTAATTCGGTTTTGGATCGTTTGGGGTCATTGATCCCAAACGCCCTCTGAAACACGCTGCGCTGCTGATCCGCAACGCACCCAACTCAATCTCGCTGGTGTAGCCAGAGCGCAGTCGCGTTCAGGTTTACCCACGTTTGGAAGGCATCTTCATGTTGACCCGTATCATCACAACCGCGCTTTTCGCGGGCTTTATCGCAGGTATCCTCGCTGCGATCCTACAATTTCTTCTTGTCCAACCCCTCTTGTTACACGCCGAACTGTTTGAAGGTGGCGATCTGACCCACTTTGGCGCATCTGGCGCAGGCACCGCCGCCCATGTCGATTGGCCTGGGATTGATCCAATGCGCGATTTGTTGACCCTTGTGTTCACCGCGCTGATCTACACTGGCTACGGCTTCTTGCTTGTGGCAGCCATCGCATTTGCGGCGGATCGGGGCCACACCATCACCCCGCGCACAGGATTGCTCTGGGGCATCGCAGGATTTGTCGCCGTGCAACTCGCCCCCGCAATGGGCCTGCCCCCTGAACTGCCAGGTGCTGGGGCCGCCGACGTTGCCCCGCGCCAAGTTTGGTGGTTCGGCACCGTTGGCCTCACCGCCCTCGGCCTCTGGCTCATCGCTTTTGGTCAAAGCACCGTGACATGGATCATCGGCGCTGCAGCCATCGCAATCCCACATATCATCGGCGCACCCCAGCCAGACCTCTTTGTTGGCCCCGTACCCCCAGAAATCGCGGCGCATTTTGCGTCCCGCGCCCTTGGAACAGGTCTTGTGGCTTGGTCCATACTTGGTGCACTCTGCGGGCATTTCTGGAGCAAAGAGGCCTAACATGCGCAACCCCATCGCCTTCCTTTTCATCGGCTTGTTTTTTGGCACAGGCATCGGCTTTATTTGGGCTGGGTCTTTGGGCGTGACCTTTGATGGTCACGACCACGCCGAACACGCCGCTGATGGGGCGGTGGACCACTCTAAAATGGATCACGCCAATATGGATCATGGCGGCATGGACCACAGCCCTGTGAATCTGCCCGCAGGCCCTGATGCCCCAACCCTCGCGATGGTGCTGCACAAAGACATGATGTCTGGCTTCAACCTTGAAATTCAAACCACGAACTTCACCTTCGCCCCTGAAACCGTGAACCAAGCCAACACCCCAAACGCAGGCCACGCCCACGTCTATGCAAACGGCAAAAAACTGTCCCGCGTCTATGGCAACTGGTTTCACATCACAGGGCTGCCCGCAGGGGATCACACAATCATGGTGGAACTCAACGCCAACAGCCACGGCGTCATCCAAGTGGACGGGCAACCGCTCCAAGTCAGCCAAACCGTGACCGTCCCATGACCTACGCTGGTATTCGCCCGATCAGACAGAACCGCAATTGTCCTGCGGGTCTGGCATCCTCGATCCACCCATCGGGCGCGTCTTTATACAGTGCCGCAAAGGCCGCAACATCCGCCGCGTCGGCCTCTGCATCCACACCCGCAAACAAATACGCCGCCTTGCCCTCACTTCGAAACGCCAGGGCCGTCGGCTTGTCACAGACATTCAAACACTCCTGTCCGCGCACCTCAAAATCCCCCAACGGGGCCAACCGCGCCGACACGTCAGCAATCAACGCCGCCCCTTTCGGGTCGCCATCCACGTCCGCACAGGTCGTGCATATGAAAACAGTATGAGCCATGCGCTCCCCTAACCGAAACACACCATCCGCGCAATCGCGCTAACGGAGGCTACCATGCCCGCAAAAATTCCAGCAACAGTCGTCACAGGCTTCCTAGGCGCTGGCAAAACCACGCTCATCCGCCACATGCTGCAAAACGCAAACGGCAAACGCATTGCCCTGATCATCAACGAATTTGGCGATTTGGGCGTGGATGGCGATATCCTCAAAGGCTGCGGCGATGAAACCTGCACCGAAGACGATGTGATGGAGCTTTCGAACGGTTGCATCTGCTGCACGGTGGCCGACGATTTTGTCCCAACCATGGAAAAACTGCTGGCCCGCGAAAATGCCCCCGATCATATCGTGATCGAAACATCTGGCCTCGCCCTGCCACAACCCTTGATACGTGCCTTCAACTGGCCTGAAATTCGCACCCGCGTTACCGTTGACGGCGTGGTCACAGTGGTCGATGGCAAGGCCGTGACCGAAGGCCGCTTTGCACACAACGTCTCCGCAGTGGATGCCCAACGGGCCATGGATGAAAACCTCGACCACGAAACACCGCTGTCCGAACTGTTCGAAGACCAAATCGCTTGCGCAGACATGATCGTTGTCAACAAATCCGATCTTCTCGATGCAGATGAATCCACCTCCCTTGTCAGCAAACTCAAATCCGACTCTCGCGACGGTGTACAGGTGGTTAAGGCCTCCATGGGCGCTTTGCCTGTGGATGTGCTGCTCGGCCAAGGCATCGGCGCCGAAGATGATCTCGACGCGCGTCACGAAGTCCACCACCATCATCACCATGATGACGACCACGATGATCACCATGATGAGGATCATCACCACCACCATGACCACGAACATGAACATGGCCACGACGAATTTGAATCCTTCGTGGTGGAACGCGCAGAAATCACTGATCCAACAGCCTTTGCAGAACATGTGGCAAACGTAATCCGCGCCCACGACATCCTTCGCCTCAAAGGCTTCGCCGCCGTCACAGGCAAACCCATGCGCCTCACCCTACAGGCCGTCGGCCCGCGCGTGGACACCTACTTCGACCGCCCCTTTGCCGCGGGTGAACCACGCATCACACGTCTTGTCGTCATCGGCCAAAGCGGCCTCGACCAAGCCGCCATCACCAAGGCACTCACATGACACTCACCGTTCAAACAGGCGACCCACGCGATCCAGCGGTTGTAAAACTGCTGGAACAATCCCACGCCCTTATGAACGAACTCTTCCCAGCTGACGGGTGTCATTACCTTGAAATCGATGACCTCTGCGTTCCAGAAATCACCTTCCTCACGGTCATGGACGGCGACACAATCATCGGCTGTGGGGCTCTATCAAACAAAGGCGATTACGGCGAACTCAAATCCATGTTCACCGACCCCGCCGCCCGTGGCAAAGGCGCCGCCGACGCCCTCATCAACCACATCATTGCCCTTGCAAAAAACGCGAGCCTAAAGACCTTGCGCCTCGAAACAGGCGATGCTCTGACTGCCGCAATCAAGCTCTACGAAAAACACGGTTTTACTCGCCGTGGCCCTTTTGGCACCTACGCAGAACACCCCGACAGCACCTTCATGGAACGCCAAATCTAACGGGCACTCCTTGCCCTATGCTTCAATGTTCTCAAAATACCTAAAACACATCGCCAGCGTCCAGACGAAAGCCCAAATACAATGCACCTCCTGAACGCCCAACCCGGCGAAATTGACGACAAAGAACCTGTGGACCTCGGCCAAACGCCCGCTGACATCGTTTTCATTTCCGCTGCGGACACCGAACTCGCTGGCCTGTCCGAAGCCCGCAATGAACATGCCGCGCCGCCGACCTTGCGCTTGGCCAATCTCACGCATTTACAACACCCGATGTCTGTCGATCTGCACATCGAACAATGCGCGTCCAAATCCAAACTCGTCATTGCCCGCTGCTTGGGCGGCACAGGATATTGGAAATACGGTCTCGAACAATACGCCATCCACTTGGGCCAACAAGGCATCCCCTTCGCCGCCCTACCCGGCGATGACAAGCCCGACGAAGACCTCTGGCGCCTCTCCACTGTATCGCGCACCGATTGGGAAAGCCTCTGGGCCTACATGGTCGAAGGCGGGCCAGAAAATAACACAAACTTCTTAAACTACGCCGCCAGCATGGCAAACGGCGGCGACACACCACCACCGGCCAAACCCCTTCTGCGCGCTGGCGTTTATTGGCCAGGTGCGGGCATCGCTGATCTCTCGGCAGCCCAATCCAGCTGGACCAAAGACGCCCCAGTCGTGCCCCTCATCTTTTACCGCGCTTTGGTGCAAGGGGCGGGCCTTCATCCCATCAATCGCCTCATAAAATCGCTCCTGCGCGAAGGCCTAAACCCCCTGCCGGTTTTCGTCGCCAGCCTCAAAGACCCGATCTCTGTCGCGACCCTAGAAACGCTCTTCACCGCCGCGCCTCCCAGCGTCATCCTCAACTGCACCAGCTTCGCAGTCGGCTCCCCACACGCAGATGACGCCGCAGCCCAAAACCCACTGGCGGCCCCCTTCGCCAACAACGCTCCCATTTTCCAAGTGGTCCTCTCAGGCGCATCCGAAACCTCATGGGCAAGCGGTCTCCACGGGCTCACCGCCCGCGACATCGCGATGAACGTGGCCCTGCCCGAGGTCGACGGCCGCATCCTGTCGCGTGCCATCTCTTTCAAAGACGAAGCCTATTTTGACGCGGCAACAGAATGCCCCATCGCTGCCTACCGCGCAGTGGGTGACCGCATCGACTTTGTCGCCCGACTTACCAAAAACTGGTCCACGCTGCGCCACACCACTCCCGCAGATCGCAAAGCCGCCCTTATCCTTGCCAACTACCCCAACAAGGACGGTCGCCTCGCCAACGGCGTCGGTCTCGACACCCCCGCTGCAACGGTTAACGCCCTCAGCACGCTTGCTGAAAATGGCTACACTGTCGAAAACATCCCCGCAGACAGCGACGCCCTCATGGCGCAAATCATGGCTGGCCCAACAAACTGGCTGGCCGACCGCGCAGATCGCACAGGCGGCGCGTCCCTCCCCCTTGCAGACTACCTCACCCACTACAAAAAACTCCCCCTCGACGTGCGCGACCAGATCGAATTTCGCTGGGGCGCGCCCAGCCAAGACCCGTTTTTCTCGGCGGAACCCTCCACAACCCAGCCAGCCCCAAACGACGATGTAACCAACGGCCACTTCGCCCTCTCCATCTTCGAATTCGGCAACATACTGGTCGGCGTGCAACCTGCACGGGGCTACAACATTGATCCCAAAGACACCTACCACTCACCTGATCTCGTTCCCCCCCACAATTACCTCGCCTTCTACTTCTACCTACGCCACACACACGGTGCACACGCCCTGATCCACATGGGCAAACACGGCAACCTCGAATGGCTCCCGGGCAAGGCGCTGGCTCTTTCTGAAACCTGCTTCCCAGAGGCCATTCTCGGCCCAACGCCCCACATCTACCCGTTCATCGTCAACGATCCAGGCGAAGGCACTCAGGCCAAACGCCGCGCTCAGGCCGTGATTATCGACCACCTCACACCACCGCTGACACGCGCCGAAACCTATGGCCCATTGCGCGACCTAGAGGCCCTCGTCGATGAATATTACGAAGCCGCAGGCGTCGATCCACGTCGCCTCACCCACCTGCGCCGCGAAATCCTTTCGCTGACCTCTGCCACAGGCATCAACCTTGATGCTGGCATGGACGGCGGTAATGAAGAAAACGACCTCGCCAAACTAGATGAATACCTGTGCGAGCTGAAAGAGTCGCAAATCCGTGACGGCCTGCACATCTTTGGCACCAGCCCCGAAGGTCGCCTCGAAACCGATCTCATCGCCGCCCTTGCGCGTGTTCCACGGGGAAAGGACGCACCCGAAAACGCCTCGCTCCAAAGGAGTATCGCGCACGATCTAAATCTCGCTTTCGACCCACTCGATTGCCAAATGTCCGGCCCTTGGACAGGCCCTCGCCCCCAAGGTCTCGCAGATCTCGATGACAGCACATGGCGCACCACAGGCGACACAGTAGAACGCATCGAATTGCTTGCCACCCACCTCATCGACGGGGCCAGCGCGGACGACATGCCCCAAACCACGGCTGTTCTCGATCACATCAAAGCCCACATTCGCCCCACCGTGCGCACCTGTGGCCCCGCTGAATCTGATGGCCTTCTTTCTGCGCTCAACGGCACCTTCGTCCCACCAGCCCCTTCTGGCGCTCCCACCCGAGGCCGCATGGATGTCCTGCCCACAGGCCGCAACTTTTTCTCCGTGGACAGCCGCGCCGTTCCAACCCCCACCGCATGGGCATTGGGCTGGAAATCGGCCAACCTTCTGATCGAACGCCACCTGCAAGACCACGGTGACTGGCCACGAACGCTGCTGATCACCGCTTGGGGCACCGCCAACATGCGCACAGGGGGGGATGACATCGCCCAAGCCCTCGCGCTCATGGGCGTGAAACCCCAATGGGACAGCGCCAACCGCCGTGTCACAGGCTTTGAAATATTGCCACTGTCCGTCCTTGCCCGCCCCCGCGTTGATGTCACGCTCCGCGTCTCAGGCTTCTTCCGCGATGCCTTCCCCCAGCAAATGGCCCTCGTGGACAGCGCCGCCCGCGCCGTCATGGCTCTCGACGAGCCTGCCGATCAAAACCCCGCTGCTGCAAGGCTGAAATCCGAAGGCAGTGAAGAGGCCGCCTTCCGCGTCTTTGGCTCCAAACCAGGGGCCTACGGCGCAGGTCTTCAAGCCATGATCGACGAACGCCTCTGGGCCAACAAGGCCGACCTTGGCGAAGCCTATCTTGAATGGGGCGGCTACGCATACGGCGCAAAATCCGACGGCATCCAAGCCAAAGGTGCGCTCAAAACCCGCCTCTCCCAAACCGAAGCCATCGTTCAAAACCAAGACAACCGCGAACACGATCTGCTCGATTCCGACGATTACTACCAATTCGAAGGCGGCGCGGCGGCAGCCATTTCAACCCTCCAAGGGCGCGACCGACCCATCTATCACAACGATCATTCCCGCCCCGAACGCC
>CAYWIR010000019.1:0-14110 GCA_964458375.1 uncultured Neptunicoccus sp. | reverse complement strand
GCGACTGGACTCCATCGTGAAAGCCCTAGCACTCTGCGCTTTGATCCTTGCGCCTCTGTCTGCGTTTGCGGAACCGTTGCCAAAGGCTGATGCAGAGTTTGCTCCCGTCAATATGGACGAAGTGCGCTTGGGCCAACTGTTGTTTTATGATCCAATCCTCAGCGGCAATAAAACCGTGTCCTGCGCCACATGCCACCACCCCCGTTTTGCCACGACTGATGCTGTATCCCTTGGCATTGGCGACGGAGGCATAGGGCTTGGCCCTGCACGCATGATCGATGTGAAGAACGCGCCCGAACAACGCATCCCGCGCAATGCACCCGCCTTATTCAACCTTGGTGCCAGCGAGTTTAACGTCCTATTCCACGATGGGCGGTTAGAAGCAGACCCAACAGCGCCAATGGGGTTTCGCACGCCATTGGGCGAAGACATGGAAGCAGGTTTTGACGGTGTATTGTCCGCGCAAACCATGTTCCCTGTTCTATCGCCCGATGAAATGGCGGGTCATTACACAGAAAACGAAATTGCCCAAGCTGTGCGCCAAGGCTTCTTTACTGGCTCCAATGGCGCTTGGAGTTTGCTCACCAAACGTGTGGCTGCGATCCCAGACTATGCCACCGCTTTCGAAGGCATAAAACCTAAAGACAAACCTCTGCATTTTTCTGATATCTCCAACGCCATCGCCGCATTCATGGCCTTTGAATGGCGCGCAGATAACAGTCCGTTTGATCAATATCTGCGCGGTATAGCGGACCTCAACTCCCCCGCCACCGAAGGAAAAACTCTGTTCTATGGCCGCGCAGGATGCGCTGCCTGTCATTCAGGACAGTTCCAAACCGACCACAGGTTTCACAACCTTGCCATGCCACAAATCGGACCTGGCAAAGCGGCACGTTTTGAACGCCATCAAAAAGACGAAGGCCGCATGCGTGTAACGGGCCAAGCCAAAGACGCCTATGCCTTTCGCACACCGTCCTTGCGCAATGTGACACACACCGCGCCTTACGGTCACGCGGGCGCCTACACATCCTTGCGCGATGTGATCGCACATCACGGCGATCCGATTGCATCCCTAAGAGCCTATGACCCGAACAAGGCTACACTGCCAAAATTCAAGCAGTCTAATGATTTCAACGTGGTGCATGACCCGCGCGAACTGACCGCGATAGAAGCCGCCTTCACCATGAAGCCCGTTCCATTAAACGGCGAAGACATCACAAAATTGATCGCATTTTTAGAAACACTGACAGACGAAACGGCCATCAAAGGGCGCCTTGGTATCCCCCAAAGCGTTCCAAGTGGCTTGCCAATTGACCGCTAGTTTTTAACCCGCAGCTGATCATCGACACGTTCTAGAATATGGGACCCATCCACGGGCAGTTCGACCCAGTCACTGGCCTTTTGATCGGGCCACACCACCCGCACTTTTGCCTCGGTTTGGCCCCCTAAACCAAAATGCGCAAACCCCAGTTGTCCACCAGCATGTCCGCCGCCAACGGTGATTTCCCGTGCCATTACTTTTCCCCCAGAGGCAACCTCGACCCAAGCCCCAATCGCATCACGGTTTGTTTGTGGCTGCGTGACCCGCAGGCTGAGCCAGTGGCCAGCGCCCGTCGTTACATTTTGATAAACCTCCATGGCCGCGCGCCTATTCACAACTACAACATCCACGAGCCCATCGGCATTTAGGTCCACAACGGATGCCCCACGTCCACGGTGCAAACTGTCGAGCCCCGCTTGCCCACCACGTTCCACAAAGGTTCCATCATCCGTTTGCACCAACAGATTATTGGGATCCTTCATTGCCAGACCCGGCATTTGCTCAACGTTGCCTTTGGCAATGAAAATATCATCACGCCCGTCGTTCTGCACATCCCCAAACGCCACATGCCAACCTGTGGAAGGACGCCCATCTCCGCCCACATAAGGCCGATGGGCCGTAGCCCCGAGATCAAACGGCGCATCAATAAAGGTCGGCCCACTGCCCCCCTCTGCCCGCATTTGCAATCGCTGATCCCCCATCGAGGTCATCATAACCTCAGGCAACCCATCACCAGAGATATCGCGGCTGGCGATGCCCATGCCCCAAAGCTGATGATCCATCCACCCGTCCCTTTCATCATACAGGCGAATATCAGGGGACAGCGCCCACATCTGTTCTTGCCCACCTTTCACATAATAATGGCGGTCGTTGCTGACCCGCAGATCGGCCTGCCCCGTGCGCGACCAATCGCTGAACAACATGGAAAGCGGGCAAAATCCAGGGTCCAAATCAATCGGTAGGCCGTATCTATCACCAGAAGGGCGCAGCATTTGGTTTGTGTCACAGGCCTCAAACGGGCCGTCTGGGTTTTCCCGATCCACGTAATTCCCAAACGCCAAGGTTGGCAGGGATTGCCCCTGCTCCCAAGTTGCGGAAAACGCCGTGGTCCAGCGCGCCCCTGTATCAAACGCCAACCCCTTCATCGGTTCAAAGGCGCAGTCCCCTAGGCCGCGCATAAACTGGTTCTCTCCAACCCGCAGAACAACCAAATCCGTAATCGCGTCATTATCAATGTCGAGCGGATACGCCCCAATCGCACCCGTGATCCGCAGGTTCGGTGGTGTGTCAGCAATCAACGCAATGCCGTTTTGCGGCTTTGAGGTGTTTCGATACAACGTCGTTGGGGTTTCCCCGCCCGCAGCAAAAACCTCTGGCAGTTGATCGCCATCACAATCAAAAACAGCAACGCCTCCGCCCACATAATGTTCCCACCCTCCGCTATAAATGTGCGGGTCAATGGTAACGGGTTTGAACAGTGGACTGTCCGCGCAAGCAGTGGTCGCAGACAAAATAAGCAGACCACAAAGCCTAAGCATCTTGCGCTTGCAAATGGGACACTGCGGCCTCTTCCACACCACTTAAGGCATAAGCAGCCGCCCCTTTTGCCCACATCAAATCATCCCAACTATGGATCACCACATCAGGGGGCGGTTGATCCACTTGGACAATAGATGTTTTAATGTTTTCAAGGACTTCTTCGGCATACAGATGGTCAAACTGCATCCGCTCGCCCGCCAAAATAATCAATTGCGGGTCAAAAATGTTCACGATATTTGCCAAGCCCATGGCAAACATCCGCCCTGCGCGGTTGACGATGTTGGACGCAATCGGATCGCCTTTTTGGGCCTTTTGCAGCAGGGCTTCAATCTGTTGGTCTGGCGTCCCAACCACACCACTGCCCGCCAGCAACTGCGCCTCACGCAGCAAAGCATAGTCCGCCACATAGGCTTCCAAACACCCCCGCTGCCCACACCGACACAGCGCCCCATCTAGATGCACCTTTGTGTGACCAAATTCCGCGCCACATCCCCGCGTCCCACGATAAATCTCGTTGTTGATGACGATGCCCATGCCCACACCGTTTTCGATGGTGACAACGATAAAATCCTTCGCAGTACGCCCGACGCCAAACCGTTTTTCCGCCATCGCCACCAAGTTCGCATCGTTGTCGAGGAAGACAGGGACGCCAAGAGTGTCTTCGATGGTCGATTGCAGGCTGACATTTCGCGTCGACAAAGACGGAGACCAATGCACAAACCCGTTTTCCACATCTACAATCCCAGCCAACCCAATACCGACGCCCGACAAATCGGAAATCGTTTTACCAACCTGCGCCATTAATGTGTCGAGCCCATCGCGCAACGTCTGCGCCAGATCAGTGGGTTCGAACACTTCGGCACTCGTTGGAAAGTCCACCTCGGTCTGTTGCTTGCCTTCAAAATCTATCAAGACCAGGGATAAAGACCGTGTCGCAACTTTGATCCCTGCAATAAGGTGACAGCTTCCATCGATCTTAAGATCCACACGCGGCCGCCCGCGCCCCATGTTGTCGCTTTCCGCAGCCACCTCTACGATCAAACCTGCGCGCATCAGCTCTGCGGTGACGGTTGTTACCGTGGCTCGGCTGATGCCCGTTTGCTCGGCCAAATCAATGCGCGCAATCGGGCTCTGCTCGCGAATCGCCGCCAGAAGTGTCCGTCGCCCGTATGTTCTTTGTTGTCCTACCATCACCTAACCTTGATGCCCGTTTCCGTCAGAGAACGCCAGATATTCAAGGGCTTTAAACGCCGTCATAACCTTTTATCTTATTTAATTTGATTTTCAAATTAAAAGTGATATCAATAATTGGCTGGCATCTTTCTGGATGGAAACATGCTCGCATTGACACATTGGGAGGACACTATGAAAAAATTTACTGCCGCACTGTCGGCTGTCGCAACACTTGCGTTTGGGACTATTTCCTACGCGCAAGACCTTACAGTCGGCGTAAGCTGGTCCAACTTTCAGGAAGAGCGTTGGAAAACAGACGAAGCTGCAATCAAAGGCGCTTTGGAAGCTGCTGGCGCGAAATACGTTTCTGCAGATGCGCAGTCTTCAGCATCCAAACAGCTGTCAGACGTTGAAAGCCTGATCGCGCAAGGCGTAAACGCAATTATCATTCTGGCACAGGACAGCGCAGCCATTGGCCCAGCGGTTCAAGCGGCAGCAGATGAAGGCATTCCAGTTGTTGGCTATGACCGTTTGATCGAAGACCCGCGCGCGTTCTACCTGACTTTTGACAACGTCGAAGTGGGCCGTATGCAAGCTCGTGCCGTTTTGGCAGCGCAGCCAAAAGGCAACTATGTCATGATCAAAGGCTCTCCTACTGATCCAAACGCAGACTTCCTGCGTGGTGGTCAGCAAGAGGTGATCCAAGCCGCAGTTGATGCAGGTGATATCAAAATTGTTGCTGAAGCCTACACAGACGGTTGGTTGCCTGCCAATGCACAGCGCAACATGGAACAAATCCTGACGGCCCAAGACAACAAAGTAGACGCGGTTGTGGCATCAAACGATGGTACAGCAGGCGGTGTTGTTGCGGCTCTGACGGCGCAAGGCATGGAAGGCATTCCAGTGTCTGGTCAAGATGGTGACCACGCGGCGCTGAACCGCGTAGCCCTCGGCACGCAAACGGTTTCCGTTTGGAAAGACGCCCGTGAACTCGGCAAAGCTGCTGGTGAAATCGCGGTTGCGCTTGCGGGTGGTTCTGCCATGGCTGACGTTGCAAATGCACAGACATGGACATCCCCAGCTGGCACAGAAATGACAGCGGTGTTCCTTGCTCCTGTTCCTGTGACCAAAGACAACCTGACAGCCGTTGTAGACGCTGGCTGGATTGCACAAGACAAACTGTGCCAAGGCGTTTCAAACGGCCCAGCTCCTTGTAACTAATATCTCCCTGACCTCAGCCCGTCCGCGGGCTGGGGTTTTCTTTCAGCCAATGGCGCGACATACTTGCCGCCAAGGCGCTCTATCCTTCACGCAAATTCGGGATTTGTACGATGTCAGCCACACCTGACCAGACCCCAGCACCCAAAAGAAACCTGTTCCAGACGCTGGAAATTGACATGCGCCTGTTGGGTATGGTTGCTGCTTTTGTAATGATCTGCCTGATCTTCAACATCCTGACAGACGGTCGGTTTTTAACCGCTCGTAACATCTTTAATCTGACAATTCAGACAGTCTCTGTGGCGATTATGGCCACGGGTATGGTGTTTGTCATCGTCACGCGGCACATTGATTTGGCCGTTGGCGCCCTGCTCGCCACCTGTTCTGCTGTCATGGCAATGACGCAAACACTCTATCTGCCTGAACTGCTCGGCCTGCCACTGGGGCATCCATTGGTCCCGTGGATTGCTATTGCCGTTGGGCTGGCCGTTGGAACAGCACTTGGCGCGGCCCAAGGATACCTCGTGGGCTACCTCGCGATCCCCGCCTTTATTGTGACCCTTGGTGGATTGCTGATCTGGCGCAATGTCGGTTGGTACATGACCAGCGGTGCAACAATCGGCCCATTGGACCCCACCTTTATGAAATTTGGGGGCATCAACGGAACACTCGGCGAAACATGGAGCTGGGTATTCGGTGCCTTTGCAACACTTGCGGCCTGTTGGGCCATGTGGTCCGCACGTAAAAACAAAGTTTCGCACGGCTTCCCCGTCAAACCTGTCGGCGCTGAATACGCCATGATGGCACTGGTTGGCGCTGGGATCATGGGTTTTATCTGGATCTTGAATTCTTATCAAATCCCGACCGCCCGCCTGAAACGCATGTTCGCCGCCAACGGAGAGGAAATGCCAGAAGGGTTTACGGCAGCGTATGGCCTCCCTATTTCGGTTCTCTTATTGATCGCCGTTGCCATTATTATGACAGTGGTTGCCCGCAAAACCCGCCTCGGGCGTTATATCTTTGCAACGGGCGGCAATCCTGACGCAGCTGAACTGTCTGGCATCAACACACGTATGCTCACAGTCAAAATATTCGCAATCATGGGCGCGCTTTGCGCCGTTTCAGCAGTGGTCGCCTCAGCGCGTTTGACGAACCACTCCAATGACATTGGAACCTTGGATGAGCTGCGGGTTATTGCTGCCGCCGTCATCGGTGGCACGGCGCTTTCAGGTGGGCTTGGCACCATCCATGGCGCAATCCTTGGCGCGCTGATTATGCAATCCTTGCAATCGGGAATGGCCATGGTTGGCGTCGACGCGCCTTTGCAGAACATCGTGGTTGGCTCCGTCCTCGTGGCTGCTGTTCTCATCGACATCACCTTTCGCAAACGGGCTGGTTTGAAATGAGCGCTCCCCTTGTAGACCTTAAAAACATCTCAATCTCGTTTGGCGGCGTGCGGGCCGTGGACAATGTGTCTTTGTCTGTCGAAGAAGGCCAAGTTGTGGGCCTGCTTGGTCACAACGGCGCAGGCAAATCCACATTGATTAAGATCCTGTCAGGTGCGTATCAAAAAGACAGCGGTGAAATTTGGATCAATGGCCAAAAGGCGGACATTCGAACGCCCCGCGATGCCCGAAACCACAACATTGAAACCATCTATCAAACGCTGGCTTTGGCAGACAATTTGGATGCACCCTCAAACCTGTTTTTAGGCCGCGAACTGACAAATGCGTTTGGGTTTGTGGATGATGCCCAGATGGAGGCTGAGACCCGCAAAATCATGGCGCGGCTCAATCCCAACTTTAAAAAGTTGAATGACCCCGTGTCGGCCCTCTCAGGCGGGCAACGCCAATCCGTTGCCATTGCGCGCGCGGTCTATTTCAATGCCAAAATCCTGATCATGGACGAGCCCACTGCCGCACTTGGCGTGCACGAAACCAAAATGGTTGCAGACCTGATCCACGAGCTAAAGAACCAAGGTCTCGCCATTATTCTGATCAGCCATGACACCCGCGAAATGATGGAGCTTTGTGACGTGGTTTCTGTGATGAAAAACGGTCAAATGGTCGGGACAGAACGGGTAGAAGATGTGACCGAAGACGAAATTCTGTCCATGATCATCTTGGGCAAGAAAACACCGGATGCAAAGGCCAGCTAGTATGGGCGAGGACACGTTCCTTCTGGCAGATGTAGGCGGAACCAACACGCGGTTCGCCATCGGCACCCGCGACGGTTTGGTGCCGAGTACGGTTATGCGCTTTCGCAATGATGATTTTGAACGTTTCGCGCTGGTGCTAGACTCTTTCTTATCCCATCATCCAGAACACAATTTTTCCGCTGCCGCACTGGCCATTGCAGGCCCTATCGTGGGCCAAGCGGCTCAATTGACCAACCGCAATTGGGCCATGGACATGTATGAACTCACAGATGTGATCGGCTGTGAAACAGTCCATTTTGTAAATGATATGGGCGGCCTCGCACGGTCGATTCCCATGCTGCAAGCGGACCAAAAAGCAGAAGTAAAACAGGCTGTTGGCTACCGTCGCAACGGGCAATCCTTGGTGATCGGACTCGGCACCGGCGTAAATGCCTCGGCACTATTTGCTAACACGGCTTTGGAAGCCGAAATCGGTCACACAACGATGACCACTAAGATGCACGATATTCTGACCAACGCGCTGCATGCGCCCCCCGAAGGCATGCACACGGTAGAAGACGCCTTGTCCGGCCGAGGCTTGGAAGCGATGTATTTTGCCGCCACTAAACAGGCCCTTGCCGCGGCTGATATCTGCAAGGCAGCCGCCTATAATTCAGATTCCACCGAAGCAAAAATTTGCCGTCTTTATGGGACATTACTCGCCGAATTGATCCGCGAATTGGCGCTGCATTACTTGCCCCGCGACGGCATCTATTTGTCAGGAAGCGTCGCCCGTGGTGTGCTTTCCACGTCCGCCAAAAAACAAACTATCGATTGGCTCGCTCAGGAGCGTGCGATGGTCACAACGCTCAGCGCTTTACCGATTTGGCTAATCACCGATGACGCTGCGGCACTGCTCGGTTGTCTGGAAATTGCTAAGGCGGGCGCGTAAGCTGGCTCAAACGCGGGGGCCAGCCATGCAAAGCATCCACTTTCAAATCAAAGACAAACCGTTTCACGCGATTGCCTGTGGGGATCCCGCCAAGCCGCTGATGCTGTTCCTGCACGGATTTCCCGAATATTGCGGCGCATGGGCCGATGTGATGCCCGCCTTTGCGGATGACTACTATTGCGTGGCCCCTGACCAGCGGGGCTATGGTGGATCATGGCGCGAAGGGGATGTTGCGGATTATGCCACCAAACACCTCGCCGCCGACGCACTCGCAATGATCGAGATGTTCGGCAACGGCAGAGCCGCCGCGCTGCTGGGTCACGACTGGGGCGCTTCTGTGGCTTATGCCTGTGCCATGCGCGCGCCCAACATGATTTCTAAACTGGTGATCGCAAATGGAGTGCACCCTGCCCCGTTTCAAGACGGACTCGCGTCTGGCGGACCGCAGGCAGAGGCGAGCCAATATGTGGAATGGTTGCGCAAAGACGGCTCTGAAACCGCACTGGCTGCGAATAATTTCGAACGTATGTTTGGCATGTTCAGCAAGCACATGAATATGGATTGGTTGACCGAGGAAAAACAAGCTGGCTACCGCGCCGCTTGGCGGGATGCGGATGGCGTGCGCGGCATGGTAAATTGGTACCGCGCAACACCGCTTTTGGTTGCCAAACCTGGGGAACCCATTCCAGCGGATCAACTGCCGCAATGGGATCCAGACGCACTGCGTATACGCATGCCACACCTGTTGCTTTGGGGGCTTGGCGATACCGCCTTAAAACCCGAAACCCGCGATGGGCTAAAGGCGTACTGCGAGGATCTGACGATGGTGGAACGGGACGATGCAGATCATTGGATCATTCACCAACACCCCGAATGGGTCGCGGATCAGATCAAAACCTTCCTCAACCGCCCTTAAGTTGCTGCATCAAATACACTTCGCTGTCAGGCTTCACCTCTTCGGTTAAACCGCTCGCGATCACGCGGCCATCTACCGCGACGGAAACACCCGCTTCGATCACATGTTCCAGCCCTGGATGGATTTCGACGAGGCCCGATAGGACCTCGCCGACATTTTTCGCGTCCACCTCAACCACGTCTTTGCCATCAGCAAAGGCGCGCAAGCCAGACCAGAGGTTTACTGCAACCACAGTTACCCTTTCGCTTGTTCAGCAAGTGCAGCCAAAATTCGGGGCGGTGACATTGGCAGTTCTTTCAACTGAACCCCCGCCGCATTGGAAACAGCATCCGCAATCGCCGCCAATGGTGGACAAATGGATGTTTCCCCAACGCCACGCACACCATACGGGTGGCCGGGGTTTGGAACCTCGACAATGACCGTGTCGATCATCGGCAAATCAGACGCCACTGGGATACGGTAATCAAGGAAAACAGAGTTCTGCAAACGCCCATCTTCGCCGTAGATGTACTCTTCGTTCAGCGCCCAACCAATGCCCTGCGCCGCGCCACCTTGGAACTGGCCTTCAACGTAGGCTGGGTTAATCGCTTTGCCCGCGTCTTGGATCACCGTGTAGCGCACGACTTTGGTTTGCCCCGTTTCTTTGTCCACTTCCGCATCAACAATGTGTGTTGCAAAGGAAACGCCAGCGCCTTCTGGGGTCGCTTCAAAGTGACCCACAATTGGCCCCCCTGTGCTGCCCATTTTGGCCGTCAGCTTTTCAATTGGCAGTGGATCAAACTCACCCGCGTTCGGGCCAGCAGGTTTCGCACAACCGTCTTCCCAAACAACGGCATCTTCATCGATCCCCCATTTGGCAGCCGCGCGCCCTTTCAACTTTTTCACCGCAGCCCGCGCCGCTTCGATTGTCGCCAGACCAGAGGCATAGGTTACACGAGAGCCATGCGACACCTCGTTATAGCCAAGCGTTGCCGTATCCGCGATTGTTGTGCGGATGTTTTCATAGGGAATGCCCAGCTCTTCGGCTGCCATCTGCGCCATGGAGGCACGGGACCCACCAATGTCTGGCGTCCCAACGGACAATTGCGCAGTGCCATCTTCTGACAGCGCCAGCGTTACAGATGTCTCGCCGCCGTGGTTGAACCAAAACCCACAGGAAACCCCACGACCTTGGCCCTCTTTCAAAGGAGCAGCATAATGCGGATGCGCTTGTGCCGCCTCCAGAGTTTCAACCAAACCAATGCGATCCCATGTCGGACCAAAACTGGCCTTAGTCCCCTGTTTAGAGGCGTTTTTAAGGCGCACTTCCAAACGATCAAGGCCCAGTTTATCGCACAGTTCGTTCACAACAGATTCAACCGCAAAGGCTGCCATTGGTGATCCAGGTGCACGATATGCCGCTTGTTTTGGGCGGTTCGCCAGCACGTCGTAGCCAACTTGTTTTACGTTTTCGATGTTGTAAGGCGCAAATGCACACATCGCAGTAAATTCCATCGGCGCACCTGGGAACGCACCGCCTTGCAGACGGAAAGTGCCTTCCGCCGCAGTAATCGTGCCGTCTTTTGTCATGCCGATCTTAACATCCATAGATGTAGACGATGTTGGACCCGTAGCGCGGAACACTTCGGATCGGCTCATCACCAGCTTCACAGGACGGTTCGTTTTACGCGACAGCGCCAGTGCAACGGGCTCGATGAACACAGCCGTTTTGCCACCAAAACCGCCGCCGATTTCAGAGGCCGTCACTCGCAGCTGCGATTGCTCCAAACCGAGCATGGCTGCGCACAGTTTCTGCACATTCCAATGGCCTTGCGTACAACACCACAAATCGCCATTGCCATCGCCCATAGATGCCAAACAGGCGTGCGGCTCGATATAGCCTTGGTGCGTGGCTTCTGTCTTAAAGCTGTCTTCGATCACCATATCCGCAGCGGCAAAGCCCGCTTCGATATCGCCGTGACCGCTTTCGTGGTAGCGCACAACGTTTTCGTGCATGCCAGCAGGTACAGATTTATCCGCCATACCTGCGCGAATAACGGGCGCGTCAGATGCCATCGCTTTGTCTACATCGGTGACGTGGGGCAAAATCTCGTATTCCACCTCGACCAGCTTAACTGCATCCCGTGCAATTAGCGCCGAAGTAGCAGCAACCGCAGCAACGGCATGGCCGTCATACAGCGCCTTTTCACCTGCCATGCAGTTTTCCAGCACATCCAGATTGCCACCTGTTAGGCCTTCAGCAAAATCCGCACGGGTTACAACGCTTTTGACCCCTTTCAAGGCTTCTGCCTTGGACGTGTCGATCTTAACGATACGCGCATGAGCATGGGGGGAGCGCACGATCGCCGCGTGCAGCATACCCGGTGCAACAACATCCGCACCAAACTTGGCTTTGCCCGTTACCTTGTCCATACCGTCAGGGCGCTTTACCCGCGTACCAACAACCTTGAAGTTCTCAACTTTAATGTCATCAAAAGCCATATTAAGACGCCTTTCTCAGGTCAGCGGCGGTTTCCATAACCGCACGAATGATTTTGTCATAGCCAGTACAGCGGCACAAATTACCAGCCAACCAATACCGCACTTGGGTTTCGGTTGGATCTGGGTGTTTTTCCAACAGCGATTTTGTTGCAACCAAAATTCCCGGTGTACAAATCCCACATTGCAGGGCCGCATGTTCAATGAATTTCTCTTGCAACGGATGCAGCTCTTCGCCGTTGGCAATGCCTTCAACTGTGCCGATCTCTTTGCCTTCGGCTTCTGCACCGAGCACAAGGCATGAACAAACGAGACGCCCATTAAGCGTCACGGAACAGGCACCACAATCTCCTGTGCCACAGCCCTCTTTCGCGCCAGTTAGGTTCAACTGATCGCGCAAGGCGTCCAACAAGGTTTCGCGTGGGTCGCACAGAAACTCGACCTCATCGCCGTTCACTTTGGTGTTTACGTGGATCATGATGCAGCCTCCGCGCGGTCATATGCAATTTTTGCAGCACGCCGTGCGAGCACGCCTGCCACTTGGGTGCGGAACTCAACAGTGCCGCGTTTGTCTGTAATGGGGTTACACGCCGCAGAGGCCGCCGCAGCCAACGCCTCTAGGGCAGCATCATCAAGCTCTGTCCCGATGATCGCATCAGCGGCTTCTGCCACCACCAAAACCGTTGGGGCAACAGCGCCAAGCGCCACACGAGCCTCCACAATCTTTTTACCATCAAGACGCAGGTTCACCGCGCAGCCTACGACCGCAATGTCCATTTCTGTGCGCGGAATGAACCGCAAATAAGCATCCCCGCCACTGGCGCCACGCGCTGGCAAGTGCACTGATGTTATCATCTCACCCGCCTCAAGGCTCGTTTTGCCAGGGGCCGTAGGAATATCTTCCACTGCCACTGTGCGCGCACCGCTTGGACCCGTAACAGATACCGTCGCGCCAGCCGCAACCATTGCAGGCACACTATCAGCAGCTGGTGACCCGTTGCACAGATTCCCCGTCAACGTTGCGCGACCTTGAATTTGCGTAGAGCCAACCAAATCCATCGCCTCAACCACACCGGGCCAGTCCTTGCTCAGTGTGTCGTGCTCGGTCATTTCTGCACCCGTGACAGCAACGCCAATGCGCCAACCCTCCCCGTCACGAGCGATCTCGGACACGCCGTCGATCTTTTTAACGTCAATCAAAACATCTGGCGTCACGATATCTGCGCGCAACTGAACAAGCACATCTGTGCCGCCAGCCAAAAACCGCGTGACGCCTTCAGCGTCCTTTGCGATTGCAACCGCATCATCAAAACTGCTGGGCGTATGATACTGCATGGTTCCTCCAAAAATTGGGCACTGCGGCCCGAAAACAACTGTTGGCACGTCACATCAAAGCGCGACTTACCCGTTCCCAAGAACACTGCCTCCAGTCGTCTTGCGCCGCAAGCGCGAAAACGACTTTGCGTGGCCAAATTCGCCTAAATTTGGTCGCACACCATTGCCTGACAAAGTGAGTTACGCTGCGACATTTCACCAAGGGACTTGCAATGCGCCGCCTGTTGTTATGACCTAGATGCCACGGGATGCTCATCTGCCTGCACCCGTTTATGGGAGGAATTATGACGTTAGCGATGTGCAAAACATCAACCTGTGGAGGCGTGCTATGACAGGCATGACACTGGCACAGGCGTCGCACCATCTGACCACCACTGACCCTCGGTTTGCTGTCACAACCGCGAACATTCGTGGCGCAGACTACCGCGTGTTTGAAAACGCACCGCACCATCTGCGCGGATTGCTTCAATCGTCACGCGCAGCGCATGGGGACGGTCAGAACGAATACCTCGTTTATCAAAACGAGCGTTGGACCTATGACGAGTTTTGCAGCGATGTGTGCAAAATGGCCCATGTGCTGACCCATGATCTTGGCATCAAGCAGGGCGACCGCGTGGCCCTTGCAATGCGGAACTATCCAGAACTGCCGATCCTGATGATGGCCATCACCAACATTGGTGCTGTGGTTGTTTTTCTGAATGCGTGGTGGACCAGTGATGAACTGGATTACGCCTTAAACGACAGCGCCGCGCGCCTTGTTTTTGCGGACGGTCCACGGTTTGAACGTATCGCGGCTTTGGGCGACAAAGCCCCCGCCATGATTGCCTTGCGCGATGCTCCGCAAACGGCACAGACCTATGAAACCTTACTGGCACAAGCACCGGATGCGGATTGGCCAGAGGTGGAAATTCACACCGACGACGATATGGCCGTTATGTATTCGTCGGGAACAACAGGCCACCCCAAAGGGGTCGTACAAACCCATCGCGGCGCGGTGTCTGCGGTTTATACTTGGGCCATGTCACTGTTGTTGCCTGCCCT
>CAYWIR010000018.1:0-14181 GCA_964458375.1 uncultured Neptunicoccus sp. | reverse complement strand
CTTGCGAAGTGCCTGGAACATGTGTGTTTGATCTTACGCTCACCAATACGGGTGCCGATTTTGATGGGACGATCTACATGATTGAACATTTGGGGGGCCAAGTGTCTTCCATCACGGATGTCTCGCCGATGCCTGCTGGCTGTACTGTGCAAAACCCGTTTGAATGTGTGACGCAAGTCTCTGTTCCAGCGGGTCAAAGCACTGTTTGGCAAGTGACCACAAACGTTGAAGCACTGCAGGGCGACGATCACGACAAAAATTGTGCGGCGGCATATATTATACCGTCCTCTGCGCCCACAGGTGATTTCGATGAAGAAAATCTGCCAGATGGGTTCCCTGAACCAACGGAAGATTGGATGATTGGGGCAAATTGTGTTCCGCTGACGGAAGTGTCCGTTCCAGACGAGCCATTTGATCTGAGCCTTGAAAAGGTTGAAACCTCCGGCGTTATTGGGGCTCCGATTTTTGAAATTCGCCCGTTCGTGACGGCTGGAACATTGCAAGCGGGTGATGTTGTGACAATCACCGATGATCTGACGCAATATGGCCTGTGGTACACCAATTTTGGTGGGACTGGTGCATGGAATTGTAGCGAAACAGCGGGTGTGATCAGTTGCACGACAACCGTGGGCGCAAATGGTGTGCTTGACCAAGGTCCAATCCAGATCGACGGCATTCATCCTGCGATTTGGGATCGCAACTGCGCGGATGTGTCTGTGACCCGTGGTGGCCAGGCTGCTGTGGAAACGGATATGGCGAACAATCAGGCCTGTGTTGTCAACTCAAGTGAGGACAAAGAAGAAGAGGATCCGCCAAAAACGCCTCAGGTTGCTTTGAGTAAGACCTGTCAGGCTGGGATCAGCGCGGCTGGGTCTCCTGGGCCACGCACCTGTACAATCGACGTCACGGCGACGGATCTGCCCTCAGGTGGAACCCTGCGGATCACCGATGATATGTTGAGCAACGGGCAATCCTTTGACGCGCAAGTTAACGTCATTGTGGCGCAGGCGGCAGGCTGGACCTGTTCGACACCAGCCTATTCTGCGGCAAACAAACCTTTCTGCGAAATCGCAACGGATGACTTTGCTGCACAAGGCAACAGTGCATCGCTGTTGGTGGCTGTGTCACTTACGCAAGATTTCTTAGAAGGTGATGCGCCGCAAAACTGTTCAAAAGCAGACTTGAATGGTCAGGCTGTTGGAGTGCCGTCTTGTGTGGCCTTCCCGCAAGCTCCGAAGGATATTGACCCGCCGCTTGGTGGGCCAGTGATTACTTTGGAAAAGGTTGCCACAGGAGACTGCGGCGTGAACGAAGCTGCGCGGCAATACACCTGCGGATTTGATATCACTGTGACCAACACTGGCGATGCGCCATTTACGGGGCCGATTGTCTTGGACGACGCCTTTGGCACACCTAAGCCGCGTTCGGTTGAGCTGTTGTCAGGTGATGGGTGGAGTTGTGCAAGAAGTGATGGGTTGGGAACCAGTTGTCTGAACCAAGACCTGACCTTGGACCCTGGGGCGCAAAGCATCCTATCAATGGAGTTGATCTTGCCTGGTCAAGTGGATGGTGGACAGTTTGAAAACTGTATCGCACAGGGCCAAGGTTCCAGTGATTTCTTGCAAGCCACGCTGATCCAAACGCTATTGAATGCGCGCGGAATTAACGTGGGCGCCGCGGATGGTGCTCCGGGTCCACGCACCCGCGCAGGTATTCGCGAATTGCAAAGAGAAATGGGCCTTGAACCGACGGGTCAAATCTCTGCTGCGTTGTTCGATGCGCTTGGGCTGTCTGTTGACGCGGGTGCTGAACCAGCCTGTGCGACCGTTAACCTTGCACCGATTAAGCCGAACTGTAAGGCGGGCCAACGCCGCAATTCACGGGGCGAGTGTTATACCCCAGAGGTGGTTTGCAAAGCGGGTGAAGTTAAGAACAGCAAAGGTAAGTGCTATACCCCTGATCGCAGCTGTCCTGCTGGTCAAAAGAAGAACTCTAAAGGCCAGTGTTATACGCCGAAGCCGCCAAAATGTGATGCACGCACCACCGTCGATACAGGTGATGGATGTCGGTGCCGCTACAAGGGTATGCGCAAAACATCCGCGCAACGCTGCGTGTGCCGCAACACCGGGCTGCCTTCTGTTCCTGGTATTGGATGTCCAACCATCAAAATTGATAAGCCACGCGAAACAGATGGTGCGGCTGGCACCGATCAAAAGTGCCGTATCAGAGTGAACGGACTGTGCCTGAAGTAAACAGTTATAGTCTTAAGAACGGTCTGGCCCCTTGGGAGTTTCCCTTGGGGCCAGTTTCGATGTGTTGCTCATCCTGATCTGGATGCGAACCCAAGCCCCACGCGAACCAATTCAGTGCGGTTTCGTGCGCCCATCTTACGCATCGCAGATTTTAGTTGGCTTTTAACAGTTTCAACGGATCGGTTTCGTTCTTGGGCGATTTCAGCATTTGAGAACCCAAATGTGGCGCGTTCCAGAACTTCCATTTCTTTCTTAGACAACGGAAAATATAAGCTGAGTGTTTCGAAATCGAGCTTAATATCGCGTGATCCATCCAACACCGTCACAACCCGCGCACCGTCTTTGAAGGTTGAGAGATCGGGATGTGATTTGATTGGACAAATTTCAACAAAAAGCCCGTTGGTGCCTTTTCCTCTGTCCGTTGGGATGTAAATCGCTTCGCGGCGAGGGCGCGCACCAAATCGGCCATGTGCCTCATCGTCTTTTAAAAGGGCGGACAGTTCTTTTTCAGCATGTGGTGCTTTGAATTCCAATTTTCCTGAGCGTTGCGTGGACACATATTCGTAGTCCTGCTCTATCCTTTTAAACTCTTGGTTGGCGTATAAAATACTAGAGTTGGAATCCACAATCGCGATGCCAAAGTTTATCGAATCCAAGTAGGCCGCGAAGCCGACATTAACCAGTTTTTGGCCCATCACGATATCTGCCATCGTCAGCGATTTTGATAGATGAGACAGAATACTCTCTGCCCATTTGATTTGCTCTTCCGTGGCGAATTTGGTCCCTGTTGCAAATTGAAATGCAAACCGTCCTGTGTTCCAGGCCTCTTTGGACAACAGCCCGCCGAGCCGATCAGAAATTCCGCGCCGTTCCATGGCAGCGAGGTTCGCCAGTGGTTCGCGGCCGTTCAAGTAAAGGTTCTTGTCGTGGACAAGGTTGATCCCATCGGTTGGCAAAGACAGATGCGCGAGATGGTCTTGGTCCGCCAATTCTTCAAGATTGTATTTTTGGGCATAGGCGCGTGTGGCCTCCCAGTCATAGCAGGTTGAAATTTGACGCATGTCCACATATCGGCGATCGTTTTCCTGCACACAGTCAAAGATCATCGCCCCATACGCGCCGATGCGCCCGCTGATGTCTTGTAAAACTTCTGGCAATGCAGATGGGTTTAGGGCCGTGTCATATATGTCCTGAATTAGCTTGGCGTCGGACATGGTTCGTGTAACTTGAAATTGGAATTTATGAAGTTTGTATCTCTTGAGGAGACCCACATGCTGGTGCGTTTACATTTCGTTATAGCATTCGTTTTTTGCACGATGTGTCACCCTTCGCTCTCTCTTGCCGATGATGCTACCCTGCGAGAAGAAATTGCATTGTTGAACGATTTTGTACTGGAACTGCAAACCTCTCGCAAACGAATTTTGGAAGCGAAAGGGTGTCGCCCAGTCGTGGATGAGGCTCAACGCACGACCACACGGTTGGTTGCAAAACTGGCAAAACAGCAAGAAAATATGGCCCGTGTCGTGCTTGGTTTGGCCCCTGGTCCGTTGCAAATTCCCGAAACTATCCTGTCGGAAAAAGTTCCAAACGAGTATATTGTGCTGACCGCGCAGCCTACTTCTAATATTGAAGCCCGTTACAATATCAACCCTGAGCAGGTGCTGTATCGCTATGATCAGGCGATCACAGGGTTTGCAGCGACTCTGTCTGAGGCTGAGCGCACGCGGCTATTGGCGGACCCAGATGTGGTAAGTATCGTGGAAAACGGGCGGGTTTTTGTATCAGGCTGGGCAGGTGAAACGCCTGAGATTTTCCAACGGCAAAGCGAACAGTCTGCGCCGCCTTTTGATCCAAAAGTGGACGTCTTTTTGTTTGATACAGGGATCAGAGCAGCACATCACGATCTTGAAAACCGCGTCGCAGTTAGTGGATTTTCTACCTTTGATAATGGAATTGCCACGAACGATTGTTCAGGGCATGGCACCCACTCGGCGGCCCGTATTGCAGGCCAATCTTTGGGCGTGACACCCAGCGCACAGTTGTTTTCTGTCAAGGTCATGGACGCATTTGGAGGTGGAGATGAGGCCACAGTGATCGCGGGAATAGATTGGTTGATGTTGCAACCTGCACCGCGCCCGCGGATTGCAAACATGAGCCTGACACGGTTGGCGGGCAACGATGTTGGGCCAATGGATATGGCCGTGAATGCGCTGATCGACAGCGGTGTGACTGTTGTTGTCGCGGCTGGAAACTCAAGCCAAGATGCGTCGCGGTTTTCCCCTGCCCGAGTAGAACGCGCTATCACCGTTGGGTCTGTTGGGCCATCTGGGTTGTCTGCGTTTTCGAATGCGGGCGCGGGGGTTGATATTTACGCCCCAGGAGAAGAGATCGCCTCGGCGTCTATTCGCAATGTTTGCGAGCTGGCTTTGATGTCAGGTACGTCAATGTCCGCACCATTTGTGACAGGGCTGATGGCCAAAGAATTGGCTGAAGGCAAAACCCATGAGGCCGCGTGGAACAGTGTTAAAAAACAGGCCAGATCGGTGGAAACCGGGGCTTTTTCGGGTGAAACACAAAGGCTCATTTTGTCGGACAATGCCGCAGAAACCGCCATAGAAATCTGCGCAGAGCGCTAGTTTCACCCGTCTGGGTGATATGTTCTGAAGATCAACCACCACATAATGATTCTGAAATTGGATTGTTCATTTTGGTGGAATCATGGCTGTATTTGGTAAAAGTTTTTTGACTGTCTGTGCGCGGACCTTTTTGGTCTTTTGGTTTGTTCTCAGCATGGTTGGGTCGCAAGCGGTGGCACAGGTCAGCTATCCTTATGTCACCAATTCCAAACAAATTTGTATCCATGACACAGACCCGAGCAACGCCTGTGTGCCTCTGCCATCGCCGTCCATTCATCAATTGGTTATGTATGAATTTAGTGTGGATAACATGCTCGGGACTGCGGGCGCGCAGATCAATTTTTCAGAACTTTATCCGACACAGTTCACCCCTTTAACGCCAACAGGCGCAACCGATCCAATCATTTGTACGGACAGCACAGGAGCCAGTGTTGCGTTAAGCATGAGCGCGGGAACGCCCTCCAATATTACCCTTTCAAACTTGCCCGCGGATCTGATCACTTGTCGATTCCACGGCTATTTTAATCAACCGGGCGTCTCAACGCTGAACCAGATTGAAGATGACACTGCCGTTGTTGTGGCAGACGTGCCTGTCACTGTCAGCTCAAACCCCGTGCTGCCAGTGGACTATGCCCTTTCTAAGGAAATTCTGCCTACAACCACTCTGCCTTTGACAGTGCCATCGCTCACTTTTGGGGACAATCACATTGCTTACCGCATTACGCTTGAAGGTGCTGGGGATGCGATCATTGGCCCGAATTTTCTGATTTCAGACCAAATGGGTTTGGCCGCTGGCGCGGCTCCCATGGGTGTTAGTTTTGTTTCCACGCCAACCTGTAAGCGCGGTCCCGCTGGCAACGCGACACAGAATGTTCCCTGTACGATGGTGCATCAAGGCACCGGGCCGCTGGGGCAGCAAAACGCATGGAATGATTTGATGCAGGTTCAGTTTGATGGTCCTGCCTTTATCCTGCCAGATGCGGAAGTGATTGAGATCGACTTTGTGCTGGAAATCGCGGCGCCTGATGCACAGGCCTGTGTACTGGACAGTTTGATGAGCATTTACAACCGCGCGTTTGTGACGTTTGCAAATGGGGCTGTTGCGTTTAACGACCCAGACAATTCCAACAATATGGCCGGCTTTGGCGGTGAGGTAGAGGCGCAGGTGCAAACCAATCTGCAGCCAGACCCAGATTGCCCACTCCCAACAGACGATACGCCGCCACCTGCCGAGCCGTCTCCTTTAAAAATTACAAAAGAGGCTGTTGACGGCACGGGCCCATATGCTTGGGGTCAGGGCAATCAGATCGACTATGTTATTACGCTGGAAAACACTGGGTCTGTGATGATGCATGATATCTTGCTGACAGACATCGTTCAAAACTTGGCGTTTACGCCGAATTTTCAGGTGCAATTGCTGGATATCAACATTTTGACCTGCAACACGTCTTGTAGTGTTGTTGCTCCGACGAGCCTTGCGGGCCCTGTGGGTTCGATCCAGCATTACACGGACTTTGAAAACATGGCCGAGGTCAAGATCGACGAAATCGCCCCCGGTGATGGTGTCGAAATTCACGTTGGTTTGACCTACTTCAAACCCCATTGTGACACGGCGCCAGATTATCCACAGAAACTTATTCGCAACGCTGCAATAGCCAATTTCAAATACCAGAGCGTGAACGATCCTGACGTCTATTTTAATGGGATCGGGACTGCGATTGCTGATGTTGAAATGGAAAAGGTTGAAGCTTGTGAAATCAAGACCTTCAAGCGGCAGATAAGCGATCCTGATCATGTCATCTTTGGCCAGCCCACAGTGTATGAAGTGGGTTTCATCAATGGCGGCGATCAGACACTTAACATTGGCTCATTGATTGATAGCATGCGTTTGGAGCAGCCAAATTACGCCAGTTCTTTGACAGCAACCTATTCGTTTCAATGTTCCCAAAATGGCGGTGTTTCAGGATATCAATCCAATGGAACGGGCCAAGGTTTTGTCAGCTATGTCGGGCAAGCCAACCAAGGTTTGCGGATCATGGATCATCCTGGATTTGTGACCTTTCCCCCCAATTCAGAGTTAATTTGTGAAGTTCACGTCACGCTTTCCCCGCCACCTGCAACGGATCAGTTTTGCTTTAGCAACATTAACGAAGTGCCGTCCGTGCAGAACACCGCGATTATGGATCAGGCGTTGTATTACAATTCCAACTTGCCGTTTCCAACGGGGCCACAAAACTACAATTGGGACACGACCCGTTCTGAATTGCCACGGTGCTATCGTTTGGCACTGAACAAGACCGCAACCCCACCCACCACGGGGCCACAGGGACCTGCCATCAATTATACAATCACTGTGCATAACCCCTCGGCTTCAGGCTCTCCTGATGGAGATATTGATTTTCCTTTGGGCTCCGTTCATGGCTGGGCGATCCGCGATCAAATGACCACAGTGCCTGCGCCACTGACAACAATAACGCAAGATCCGTGTGATGGAACACAGGTCGGTGTTGGCTGTACGTGGACAGCACCCTACACTGGTTTGACAATGAATAAACTTGCCGCGGACAGTTATGCCACGTGGCAATATTCTGCCGCGCCAAATCCAGAATTCACGCCCCATGAAGTGTGTAACACTGTGAAAGCGGACTACATGCTGGATGGTGGAAATTTCGATACGGATCGGTGGTATTTGCACCCAGAATCCGTTTTGGAAAAGCAAATTTGTGTGCAAATTCGCAACAAGGTTCACGTGACCAAAGAGTTTGATCTACCAGCGGGTGAGGCCCTTCCAAGTGGTCTTTCGATTGATGTATCGGTGACTTGCACCCATTCGGATTTCCCGAATTTCCCTGTACGCACATTAACGTTAAACGATGCAAACAATTGGTCTGGCTTTGCATGGACCCCAGTGGGCGCAACCTGTCAGGTGCAAGAGCAACAGCCTGCGCAAGTTCTGCCAAGCCATTGTACTTGGGAAGATGCGCTTTATGCGCCTTCACAGAGCATCACAACGGATTCCAGTGCGAATGATTGGTATGTGACGGTGACCAATCCAGTGTCTTGTGAATACGGCGATGTGACGATCAACAAGCAGGTCAATCCAAGTACGGGCGGTCCGCAAATTCCTGCGGGCTTTGCGCTCAGCACACCGCCTGCCAACAGCAGTTACACCATTGATATGACCTGTGCAGACGGCCAAGCCCCTGATCCAGATTTGGTACATTCCGTGACGTTTGGTGCGCAAGGTGGCAGCGAAGTGGTGCCAAATGTGCCTGCTGGATTGATGTGTTCTGTGGTGGAAACTCTTCCTACGGCAGAAGATGGGTGTCAGTGGTTGCAATCCCTGCCGCAGGATTTGACTGTGGCGGCAAATACTGCCAACCGCAATTTGGCTGTAAATAGTTTGAACGTAGTGAACAGCTATGTGTGTGAAGACTCAGACTATACCCAGTTTGATATTGTGAAACGGCTGGCGTTTGTGGGGCCACAACCCGCTGGCCCGTTGGATTTTTCATTCAACATTGGGTGCGATATTGGGGGCGTTCCAAGCCCGAACCCTGCCACGATCAGCTATCCTGCGGATTTCAACAACAACACCTATGGTACTGAAACCATTATCGTGACGGGTGCAGGTACAAATTCAGCGAATTGTAGCGTGACGGAGGTTCTACCGACGCCCCCTGCAGGGTGTAGCTGGGCGTTGCCGTTTTATACGTTCACAACCAACACAGCTGTGGGCGGCTCCATAACGGCGCAGTCTTTGAACAGTGTGGAACCAGACGGGTCTTCAACCAACAAATTGTTTGTGACCAATAGATTGACCTGTACCGGCATCACCACAGGCAAGCTGGATATCACAAAGACCATCAACCAAGGTACGCCAACACCTGGTTTTGTGTTTGCGACCCCGCCTGCAGGGACAACATATGATGTTTCGGCAATGTGTGGTTCTGCGGGCACGTCTTCACTGACGTTTCCTGCCAATGGTGGCACACAAAGCCTGTCAGGTTTGCAAGACGGTGCGAATTGTACAATTGCAGAGACCATCAATAGCCCTGTGACAGAATTTGGGTGCCAGTGGCGCAAACAAATTTCGCCCATCAGCAACACCATTGTGGGTGGGGCAACGGGCCAAGTGAATGTGAACAATATTTACGAATGCCGTGCGGTGACAAAACGCTGTGACCCGATCCCAGCGGGCAGCAGTTTGCCTTATACGATCGATTGCGAAATCGACGTGCGCTCTGATCCGTCCCATCCTAATCCGGGTTGGTTCTGGGTTGGCGATATCTATCTAGGCTTGGATGCCAGTGGCGGGGTTACACCGATCACGGCGAGCATGACGATGACGTCTAATGATTTGTCACCGATCGTGTGTCTGCCCAATCCAATGAACAGCGGAGTTGGTTTTTGTCTCGGTGAGACACAAGATTTGTCAGCGACGATCAATGCCACGATCACGGTGACGGATCCCCAAGATGCGCGTCAAATCGTCAATTGTGCGATAGAAGGCGATGCCTATGACGGCGATATGCCGAATTTCAACAACCGCTCTGCGCATCCAAATGTTAATCAGCGCAGCCCCTTTGGCGGAGATCAAACCCCAAGCGAGATTTGCCCGATCATTGACTTGCCTGAGCCGCCAAAAGAAACAGGCAGATTGCGCATTCGCAAATCCGTCAATCGTGGGGTCAACAAGGATCCTAACCTGTCTGTGACCCCTCCGCCGAGCAACACAAGTTACAACTTTGATGTGACGTGCACGGGCGGCAATGCCCCAACGGGCACCTACCAAACAACCATTGCAAATGCGATGGGGGGAAGTGCCACGCTGCTGGGTATTCCAGCGGGACAAACCTGTAGTGCGACAGAAACCATTTCGGGCAACAGTTCATCAAATTGCCATTGGGAAACGACGATGCAACCCGTCACAGTCCCTGCCAATGGGGTGGCCACGTTGAGCGTGCAGAATATGTATCTCTGTCGCAAAGACGGTGGCTTCAACTTGCGCAAAGTCGTCACCCCTGCGGTCACTCTGTTTTCCAACCGATATACGCCGCGCACGCCGCCTGCAGGCACCACTTATGACATGACGGTCTCGTGCATTGGCGCAAATGGATCGCCGATTGTGACGACCCATAGTTTCCCTTCAGGGGGCGGTGCGCAACTTATCGCTGCGAACATCATGGCAGGGGACACTTGCACAGTGACGGAAAACCCCTTGCCTCCTGCCGCAGATAACTGCCGCTGGCGCACGAGCTATTCACCAGCCAATGGAACGGTTGTCGCAAGCCCATTACCGAACCCAAGTGCAACTGTAACGGTGACAAACACTTATGAATGTAAGCCAAGTATTATTCAGATATCTTTGCCTACAAGGTTTGATGTGGTCAAAACCATTCACCCAGACTCAGAGGCTGTTCCTCTGGGTGTTGATTTCGGGTTTAACATCACAAATTGCACCAACTCTGGCACCCCATCGCCGAGTTCTGTGAACCTTGAGTATACCTCTGATTTCGCGGGCTCTCCTTTGGAAGGGCGCCGAACCGTTACTGTGTCTTTGCCTGCAGGCAGCAGTGCTACAGGAAGCAGTTGTACCGTGACGGAAACGCCTTTGAACCCAACGGATTTGCCAAAAGGATGCCGTTGGGCCGCGCCAGAATATTCAACGGACGACGGGCAGACATGGTCCTCCACGCCGGCGCAAATTTCAGGTGTTTCCTTCTTTAGGATTGGAGTTCCATTACCAAGCGTGCATGTGCGCAACCGCGTCATGTGTAAAGGGGGTGGAAAACCCACACTGGAGATGAGCAAACGATGTAAACCCAACCCCATCACACTGAGTGAACCAGGTGAGGTTGATGTGAAATGCGAGATTTCGATTTCGGGGCAGAACTTGCCGCCCAATCAATTGATCTTGGTGTCTGATGTTATGACGTCTCTCGCGACGGGTGACCCTGTGGTTATTGATCCCAACTCCTTTGTTGGCACTGGAACCCCAGACTTCACATGTGGTGTGCAAAACGCGCCACCTGAGATTTCCTGTGGTGTGAGTTCCAGTGTGTTAAATGCGCAAGGAAGCATAAGCACGGTCATAGAATTTACCGCCCTTAATTTGTGGGAAACGGGTAGCTTTGAGAATTGTGTTCAAGGGCGTATCAGGGCCCCTGGTACAGTGGGTAGGATTGTGTCCAATCAAGCCTGCGACAAGATCATCGTGAAAAAGGACGATCCAAAGCCAAAACCATCGCCAAAGCTCGGGCTGAAGAAATACACCACGGGCGCCTGTGAGGCGGATCGCGGGTCACAGCAATATACTTGTGGGTTTGGATTTGAGGTTTCAAACACGGGTGACGCGCCGTTCCAAGGGCCATTGGCCTTTACCGATGTGTTCACCAAAGGGCCTGCCGCGCAGGGTGTTAAACTGCGCCGTGGTGCGGGTTGGGAGTGTCTGGGGACCAATGGTTCAGAGGTATCTTGTCTAAACGGCACGGCCCAAATTGAACCCGGTCAATCACAGGTCCTAAGCCTTTCAGTGACACTACCAGGTTTGGAAAAAGGCGGATCGTTCTGTAATGCTGCCAGTTTTGGGGCATCAGATGATCCCTTCACCCAAACCATCATTGTGCAAAAAGCCATGGCGCTTTTGGGTATTGAAGCAGGACCTGCGGATGGCAAGGATGGGCCACAAACCCGCAAAGGTGTGCAGCAATTGCAAGAAGCGCTCGGCCTAGAAGCGAGCGGCGTAATTGACGGTGCATTGTTGCAAAGTCTTGGCCTGCCAGAAAAAGGCACAAGCCCCACCGAGGAAGTTTGCGTAACTTTGCCCCCGATGCCAAAACCCGTGCTCGCGTGCAATAAACGCACCACGTTTTTGGATGACGGTGGGGAGAGTTGTTCTTGCAAATACAACGGCATGAAAAAGCTTTCAAAAACCAAATGTGCCTGCCGTCCTGGCACAAAGCTTGTGCCAGGGGTTGGATGTCGTCGCGTCGAAAAACCAAAATGTGATGCAGGGACAACCCGTGTGAACGGAGTTTGTGTGCCACTGCGCTGCGACCCTAAAACAACCGTTGATGTGGGTGGATCGTGCGTTTGCAGAAACAAATCCATGCGCAAAATTTCTCCAACGCAATGTCGCTAGATCGAAAGTGAGAACGAAGATGCAATTTGATTTTTCCAAAACACTTGCCAAATTGGCCGCATGTTTTCTGATCGCGGTTTCGCTGACACCGGAGGCGGTTGCCCAATCGGGGCACAGTTGGTCTGTTATCGGTGTTTCGTCAAATGATACGCTAAATGTGCGTGCGGGGCCTGGGACGCAATTTCCTGTGATTGACCGTCTGGGATATAATCAAAGTGGGTTACGCAAAGTGACCTGCACGCCATATACCCGCCAAGACCGAAATTACTCTAACAGTCTTCGGTCGCAGTTAAATCAGATGACTAAGTGGTGTCTTGTCAAAATGAGCGGTGCTTCATATGCGGCTGGTTGGGTGAACAACCGTTTTCTAGGGCAGGGTGGTTCGAGCAATTCACAAACTGGACTAACGCACGCACAGGCTTGTGCCCAAAACCCAAGCATCAACGCAGACCTTGGTCGAAGATCGGCATGGCGCTTAAAAGATGGTCGCCCAATTCAACGTGTGACGCAGAATATGTCACCGCAATGGGATGCAAACCGAACATGGTGGTCTGCTTGGCGGGATGCGGGTCGATACTTAAATGCAGCGCCAACGAAGATGGATTTCGTGGTGGATTTCTGTTCGTGTGGCAATCAACCAGCGACTTATGCGTTAACCAACGTGCGCGTGGATGATCGCCTTGAGGTGTTTATGGATACAGTGAATTGGACAGATATTGGTCCGAATTTCAATCCCAACACGACGGGGGCCAGCAATACAAATAAGACCAATATGGCGGCGGGCCAACGTCAATTGATGCTGCGTCTGCACAATGATCCAGGGGGTGCCGACAATCCCACGGGTGTAAGTTTGGGTGGATTTCTGGTCGCGGAAAAGAGCTATTTGGGTCGATGTAAAAACTGATCGTCTTGAAAGATTGAGCTGTTGAGTAAACAGGACGCAAGTAAGGCGCGTTTCGCGGGTTAGGCCGCACGCGCCCTACTGAACTAGGATTGACCGTCACATTTCGAAGATGGGTATGATGAGGCACGTTTGCCTCATTCCTCCACGCAATACTAATGTGTGGCGGATGGATAGAGGCGGATGCGCAGTGCAATCGAAGGGGAGATTAACAGATGGCAGTCCCTAGGGGAATCGAACCCCTCTTTCCAGGTTGAAAACCTGGCGTCCTAACCGATAGACGAAGGGACCACGATCTGTGAGGGCGGTAATAGTCCGAGAGTTTCTGCGGTTCAAGATGATTCTTGCGCAAAATTGCACTTTTATTCTGCGATGGCCGCGTCTTCGAGGCGGAGCTTTGCTTTGCGGCGTCCGCCCCATTCGTCGATCTCTAATCTGCCAGCCAAATGAAAGGTTTGGCCTTTGTGATTTTCGAGCATTGGACCGATTGGTCCATCGTATGCCCCAAAGCAAATGGCGTCGATGCGTCCGCCGTTTGCGTCTTGGGCAGTTAGGCGCAGATGGCTTTCTCCTGCACGTTTGGCAAAGGCGATTTTTTGGGCGGGGAGAGCAAAGCGGGGAGCGGGGGCACCTGCGCCAAAGGGTCCAGCGGTTTCAAGCTGTTCGATCAGGTCTGTTGTAATGGCGGAGGGCATGACAGAGCCGTCGAGCATCAAATCCTTGGGGCCGATTTTGTCAGCGCCTTGTTTGCGTAGCAATTCGCCAAGGCGGTCCATTGCGTCTTCGAGTTTGTCTGCTGCCACGGTAAGCCCAGCGGCCATTTTGTGCCCGCCGCCTTTCAGCAATAAACCTTCGTGGGTGCAGGTGGCGATGGCTGAGCCAAGGTCGATGCCTGTGACGGAGCGGCCAGAGCCTTTTCCTTCGCCATCGTCCAAGCCAATGACGATTGCAGGGCGGTTGGAGGCTTCTTTCAGACGGGATGCAACGATGCCGACCACGCCCGGGTGCCAGCCGTTTCCTGCGGCCCAGACAAGCGGAGCGTCAAAGCCGCGCTCTTCGGCTTGTTCCATGGCTTGCAGGCGTACCTGTGTTTCGATTTCGCGGCGATCGTCGTTCAGTAGGTAATGCACCGCAAGTAGAGGCTCTGTACTATCCGGTGAGAATACACCGCCCACACACTATCCCCGCCCAGGTTATTTTTGGGGCCAAAGACAAGAGTGTCCCCGGTCGCGCAGGCACCTACGAGAC
>CAYWIR010000017.1:0-14221 GCA_964458375.1 uncultured Neptunicoccus sp. | reverse complement strand
CATGAAATTTACGTTATGGGCGGCATCCAAGCCATCGGCGCTATGGCGCTTGGCACCGAAACCATCACCCCTGTCCACATGCTTGTCGGCCCTGGAAACGCCTTTGTCGCCGAAGCCAAGCGCCAACTCTTTGGCCGCGTCGGCATCGACCTTTTTGCAGGTCCCACCGAAACCATGGTCATCGCCGACGATACCGTAGACGGCGAACTTTGCGCCACCGATCTGCTCGGCCAAGCCGAACACGGCTACAACTCCCCTGCCGTGTTGCTGACCAATTCCAAGAAACTCGCCCAAGACACTATGGCGGAAATCGACCGCATTCTAACGATCCTGCCCACAGCGGACACTGCCAAAGTAAGCTGGGATGAATACGGCGAAATCATCCTGTGCGACACCTACGACGAAATGTTGCACGTCGCGGATGACGTGGCATCAGAACACGTCCAAGTCATGACAGACCGCGACGACTGGTTCCTAGACAACATGACCTGCTACGGCGCACTCTTCCTCGGCCCGCGCACCAACGTTTCAAACGGCGACAAGGTCATCGGCACCAACCACACCCTGCCAACCAAGAAAGCTGGCCGTTATACGGGTGGTCTCTGGGTTGGCAAATTCTTGAAAACCCACAGCTATCAAAAAATCACAACAGATGAGGCTGCAACATTGATGGGCGAATACGGCTCTCGGCTTTGCATGTTAGAGGGCTTCGTCGGCCACGCCGAACAATGCAACGTACGTGTGCGGCGCTACGGCGGCATCAACGTCCCCTACGGCGAAGGCGCGCCCTACCGCGACACTACCGAATAATGTGCCAACACCCCGCCTTCTTTTGTCCAAACGCAACCCCGCCCAAGGCACCCCTTGGCGTGGCATGGAACGGGGATAACCGATGACACGTCAAACCCCAAAATCCATGTGGTCACTGGAAACTTTGGGACGCATCCGCCTGTCACGCTACTTTTTCATGCGCGATTTTTTCTATTCCGAAATCTCCGCGTTTCACGGCATCCCAAACATCCCCGATGATCCTGACACAATGATCGAAGCAGGCCGCGGTCTTGCCCAAAACCTACTCGACCCAATGGTCGAAACATTCGGCCCGCTGGCAATCCGTTCTGGCTACCGCTCCCCAACGCTGAACCAATACGGCAACGACAACAAACTCAACTGCTCCCACAACCGCGCAAACAAGGCACAACGCCTCTGGGATTACCGCGACGAGGCTGGAAACATTGGCGCGTGCGTGTCCATCGTTGTCCCATGGTTCGCCGATCAATACGGCGCTCACCCCAACCCAAAACGCGATTGGCGTGATCTGGCATGGTGGATGCACGACCACATCCCCTATTCCGCCATCTGGTTCTTCCCCAAACTCGCGTGCTTCAACCTCACTTGGTCCCCTGTGCCCAAACGCACAATTTCCAGCTATGTTGCCCCACGCGGCACGCTGCTAAAAGCAGGCGACACCCCATCCGAACCCCGTGCAGACCGCCAAAAACGCTACGCTGATTTCCCAACTTTCCGCGCGATCAACTACCCCCAGACCGCAGACACATGGATCGCGCCATGACAGACGTTACTGCAAAATTCCGCGCCGCACTCTACCACTGCGATCCCAAAACGGCACGCCAAGAACTCCTTCAGGTCACCAAAGCAGACGCCAAAATGCGCCTGTCCTACCCGTTTGAAACGCTCGACGGACCCGCAGCCTTTTTCGACACCGCACTCGCTCCCCTTGCGACTGCCATTCCAGACCTCGAACGCCGCGACACCATTCACACACAAGGCACCTGCCAAAACGGCGAAACATGGGTCGGTCTTTGTGGCTATTACACTGGCACCTTCCTGCACCCGTTCCTAGATATTCCCCCCACAGGCCGCATGGCCCACATGCGTTTTCACGAATTTCACCGCATCCAAGACGGCAAAATTATCGAAATGCAGGCCATCTGGGATATCCCCGAACTCATGATGCAAGCGAACGCATGGCCGATGGCTCCGAGCTTGGGCCGCGAATGGCTCGCACCAACACCCGCCACACAAGACGGCCTCAACCGCCCCGCATCAACACCAGAACAAAACGCGGCCAACTGCCAACACATCATCGATATGTTGGCCCACATGATCAAACACCCCTCTCAAGGTGGCCCAGACGTGATGGAGCTGGACCGGTTCTGGCACAAACATTTCTCGTGGTACGGTCCCGCAGGCATTGGCACGGGGCGCGGCGCGTCAGGCTTTCGCGACATCCACCAAATCCCCTTCCTCGCCGCCATGCCAGACCGTGGCCAATATGAAGACGAAATCACCCACCACTTCTTTGCCGATGGCCCCTATGTGGCGGTCACAGGTTGGCCCAACATGGCCCAAACCCATTTGCATGACGGCTGGATGGGCCTCGCCCCGACAGGCAAAAAAATCACCCTGCGCAGTCTCGATTTTTGGCGCATTGAAAACGGCCTCATTCGGGAAAACTGGGTGCTCGTTGACATCCTTTCCGTATATAGCCAGCTCGGCGTTGACGTGCTCGCCCGTATGCGCGAATTCAACAAGCTGAAACCACCCTACACAGGACGCACAGCATGACCCTTCCTCGCACTCCTTCCTTCCGCCTCGATGGCAAACGCGCCTTGGTCACAGGTGGCACGTCAGGCATCGGCCTTGGCTGCGCTGTGGCGCTTGCTGAACACGGCGCGCACGTCACTTTGGCCGCCCGTAACCTGGACCGCATGCAAAGCGCTGCGGACGAAATGAAGGCCGAAGGCTGGTCCGTTGATACCATTGCTATGGACGTGGCAGACATTGCCGCTATGCAGGCTAAAATCGCCGCAACAGACCCTTATGATATTTGCGTCAACTCTGCTGGCTTTGCCCGTCACGCACCCGCCGTAGACACAACCGAAGACGACTTTGATGCGATGACCGACCTCAACGCCAAAGGCGCTTATTTCCTTGCACAGTCCATTGCAAAGGGCCTCATCGCCGCCAAAAAACCGGGCTCCATCGTGCAAATCACCAGCCAAATGGCCCACGTTGGCGGCCAAGAACGCGCCGTATACTGCGGCTCTAAACACGCGGTCGAAGGATACACCAAAGCCCAAGCCATTGAATGGGGCCCACATGGCATTCGCGTCAACACCATCTGCCCAACCTTTGTGCGCACACCCTTAACCGAACAAACCTTCAAACGCCCAGAACTCGTGGCGTGGATCGAAGACAAAATCAAACTAGGCCGCATCGGCGAAGTCGAAGACATCATGGGCGCCACCCTCTTCCTTGCCTCTGATGCTTCGGCTTTGATCACAGGCACCCACATCCTCGTTGACGGAGGTTGGACAGCCGACTGATGACAAAACACCCGAACACCAAAGCCCCAACTGCCGGTTCAAACAGGGGGATACCCCGTGCTTCAATGTTCCCCAAATACCTAAAAATCGGTATCTGCAATGTCGAATGACAAAGTGACATCCCTCGACGTCGCAAAACGCGCTGGCGTGTCCCAATCCGCGGTGAGCCGTGTCTTTACCAAAGGCGCGTCTGCCAGCCAAAAAACCGTGGATAAGGTCAAAAAAGCCGCCGAAGAATTGGGCTACCGCCCCAACGTCCTCGCCCGTTCGTTGATCACGGGCCGTTCGCGTATCATTGGGCTCGTCGTGGCCTATCTCGACAACTATTTTTACCCAGAAGCCCTCGAAAAACTCTCAAACGCACTGCAAAAACGCGGCTACCATGTGATGGTTTTCATGGCCTCGAACACCACAGAAAACATCGAAAGCATTGTAGACGAAATGCTCGACTACCAAGTCGACGGCATTGTCGCCGCGTCTGTTGCTATGTCCTCCAACCTCGCGGACAGATGCGCCTCGGCTGGCATTCCATTGGTGTTTTTCAACCGCTCACAAGAAGGCAACAACCTGTCATGCGTGACCTCTGACAACTTCGCAGGTGGCCAGAAGGTCGCCGCGTTTCTCGCCTCTCATAACCCGCGTCACATTGGCTACATCGCAGGCTGGGAAGGCGCCTCCACCCAGCGAGACCGCGAGGCGGGCTTTATCAAAGGTCTTCAGGCCGCAGGCCTGTCCATTGGATCAAGAACCATCGGCAATTTCCACACAGACCAAGCCCGCCAAGCAGCACTTGATATGTTCGCCAAACCTGATCACCCCGACGTGGTGTTTGTAGCCAACGATCACATGGCATTTGCGGTTATGGATGTGCTGCGTTCCGATCTCGCAAAACATGTACCCAACGACGTGAAACTCGTTGGGTATGACGATGTTCCACCCGCTGCTTGGCCCGCCTATGACCTCACAACCGTGCGCCAACCCGCCAACCGTATGGTGGCCGAAACCGTCACCCTTCTCATGGAAACCATTGAAGACGGCACGCCGCAGCCCAGAACAATCGAAATCGACGGACCGCTGATTATTCGCGGGTCCGCACCAGCCCCCAAAGGATAAAACATGCGTGGATTTGACAAGCGTTGGACAGATTTCCCCGATTACATCATCGGTATCACCAAAGAAATTTGGGAAGATCGCGGCCTCGCCACCCTGCACGATTACTACGCAACCGATATCCCCGTTCGCTCTCCAGGTGGGTTCGTCAAAGGCAACCAAGGCGTCATCGCAGCCACAATGGCGACACTGGCCGAATTTCCAGACCGCACACTCTACGGCGAAGACGTGATCTGGAGCGGCACGCCCGAAGAGGGCATGCTTTCCTCGCACCGCCTCCACTCCACGGCGACGCACACAGGCGACGGGGCCTATGGCAAGGCGACAGGCAAGCGCTTGTCTTATCGCATCATCGCGGACTGCCATGCGATCAACAACCAGATCAACGATGAATGGCTGATCCGCGACCAAGGGGCCATCGTGCGTCAAATGGGCTGGGATCCCGCAGACTACGCCCGCGACAGCATCATGCGCGAAGGCGGGCCAGAGGCTTGTGTAAAACCCTTCACCCCTGCAATTGACGAAGACGGCCCCTACAGGGGGAAAGGCAACGATAACGAATGGGGCGAAAAATACGCAGACATTCTAAACCGCATCATGGGCGCAGATTTGGCTGTGATCCCAGCCGAATATGACCGCGCCTGCCAACTGGAATACGCAGGTGGCCGTTCAGGCATCTCGCACGGCGACGCAGATAAATTCTGGACGTCACTCCGCTCCTCCTTCCCAAACGCCAAATTCACTATCGACCACCAAATTGGCCGCGACGACCCGATGATGCCACCCCGCGCCGCAATCCGCTGGTCCCTGCACGGCAAGCACGAAGGCTGGGGCGCATTCGGCCAACCCTCAGGTGCAGAGGTTTATATCATGGGTGCAAGCCACGCAGAGTTTGGCCCATGGGGCCTGCGCCGCGAATACACACTGTTTGATGAAACCGCCGTGTGGAAACAAATCATTTTGGCAACGGGATAAACTGTGACCACCGACAACACACACCACTTGGGCCAACCCGCCCCTGACACTGCGTGGAGCACGCTCAAACCACATTCGCAAAGGACCCCGATATGACCCCTGCTGAAATGGAAGCCCGCATCGTGCGCTATGGCGATTTGCAACCGTGTAAAACCGCCTTCATCGACGCCCACACCCCTGGCTCCGATCAAAAAGAAAATTTTACCATCATCGGTGGTGGCGTGTCCGAATCCGCTGATCAGCACGTCCATATCGCTGACACACCTGGATTTAACATCGGCGCAGCGGGCCAACCGCCAAAGTGCCGAAATTCCTTACACACCCACCGCACCGCCGAAGTGTTCTTTGTGCTCAAAGGCACATGGCGCTTTTTCTGGGGCCGCTGGGGCGACGCAGGTGAGGTCACGCTGCAAGAGGGCGACATCTTCAACATCCCCACCCACATGTTTCGCGGGTTTGAAAACATCGGCACCGACTACGGCATGATCATGGCAATCCTTGGCGGTGATGATGCAGGCGGCGGCGTGGTTTGGGCCCCGCAAGTGATTGAGGACGCACAGGCCCACGGCCTTGTCCTTGGCGACAACGGTAAACTCTACGACACCAAAAAAGGTGAAAGCCTGTCCCAAGGCGTGAACCCTATGCCCGTCTTGGATGACGAAGCCCTCAAAGAATTTCCCGAACCCACAACAGCCCAAGTCGTCCCACATTACGTGGCTCGATACTGGGACATGATGGCCCTCGCCGACAGACAACCCTGTGACGTGATCGGCCCAAACGGAATGCTACGCGACCGCCCCGGCTTTGACGTGGAGTTTATAACACGCGGTTCCATCCCCACAGACAGCTACACCCATCCAGATCACGAGGTCATCATGCCCATGCGCGGCCACTGGCGGCTTACGTGGGACGGCGGCACAACAGCCCTGAACCCAGGTGACACAGCGGCGATCCCGCCCAATGTCTCACACAGCTTGGAACCCAGCATGACAGGCGAAGCCAGCCTCTATCGTATTCGCGCCAACAGCGACCCCGCAGGCCGCACCATGGCACGCTAAAGCAAAAAGGCCCGCATCTTCCAGCGGGCCTTTTCCGTTGTTTGCCCCTACGGCCGTATTCTACAACGATGACTTATTTACGAGACAGTTGACGCAATGCACCCGCCCAGTCTTCAACGTGATAGGATTTTACGATCACGCCGTCTTTCAATTCATGAATATCGATTGCGAGGATATCAAAGCTGCGGCCCTGACCATCTACACCAAAGAAAGGTGCCACTGGCGTACCCGTTGCGCGGCTGCGCACAATCACGGTATCGCCGTCTTGGAGCATGTCTTGAACAGACCAATCCAGATCAGGGATTAGCTTATCAAATCCACCCAATTGACCAATGAATGCATCACGGGATTTGGTCTTGCCAGAATAGTCGCCAATGCTGACCCAATCTTCGGACGCAATGGTTTTAAATGCAGCTGAATGCGTTTCAGACCCTGGGTTGCTCAGGTAATCGTAAAATTTTTGCACCGTGGCCTTATTGTCTGCAAACGCCACGTTCACCGTGGAAACAACTGCAATCGCTGCACCTGCGATAAGGTTCTTAAACTGTGTCATGTCTGTTCTCCTAGATTCACTCTGGGCGCGTTCCACGCCCGTCACTGGAAATATGGACCTCTGGCATTCATTCGTTTAGCTGCTATTGTTAAATTTGATTGTTTGGAAAATTTGCATAATGATTGACCGCCTCCGCCAAATGGCCATCTTCGCCAAAACCATCGACCACGGGTCTTTCCGTGGCGCTGCAAAAGAGCTGCGCTTGTCCCCCTCTGTGGTCAGCCACCATATCTCTCAACTTGAAGAGCATCTTGGCGTTGCACTCTTATATCGCTCCACGCGCAAACTGACCCTCACGCGTGAAGGCGAAAAACTGCTCGCGGCGACCTACAAAATGCTGGATGCCGCCGAAGGCGAATTGAACGCGCTCACTGCCAACGCAACCGTGCCTAGCGGGCAATTGCGCATCACCGCGCCATCCGTACTTTCAAAATCCCCCTTCACCGACATGATCGCAACCTTCCTCGAAGCCTATCCAAGGATCGAACTGGTGCTGGATTTCTCTGATGAGCGGAAACAACTGATCGGCGATCGGTTCGACCTTGCCATTCGCATGTCAATCACGACCAAAAAGTCACCAACAACACGGCAACTTTTCAAAGTTGGCCGCAAAGTGGTCGCCTCTAAGGACTATTTGCAAAAACACCCAACTCCGTGCACACCCAATGACCTTGTGGATTGGAAATGGCTGGAATTGACCCCAGTACGCCACGAAGCCATCACCTTTGAAAAGGATGGCCAACAACAACGCATTCACCGAAACAGCTGCCCGCTCACCTGTAATGACGCACAGGCGCTCTATCGTTTGGTGCAAGCGCATGCAGGCATTGCTGTAATCCCAGAGTTCTTGGCGACAGAGGACGTGGCAAAAGGCTCTGTCGTCTTCCCGATCCCTGATTGGACTCTCACACCCATTTCGACCTACGCCGAATGGCCCGCCAATGCGCCAAAGAATGGCTTGATCCACCTGCTTGTAAACACATTGACCGAACAGGCGCACTTGATTTAACACGGCTCTCTTGCGTTGCCGCTAGGTTTCCCATAAATCGGCGCTTCCATTTTCACAGGACGCGGCCATGAACACCACACCCAACACACTTGGCATTGATTTCGGCACGTCCAATTCTGCGGCAGGCATCTGCGTGAATGGCAAACCCTACCTGATCGAAGTAGAGCAAGGCGAACAAACCCTGCCGACCTCTGTTTTCTTCGACTTTGACAGCCGCAAAACAACCTTCGGCACACCAGCAAACCGCGCGCTGATCAACGGCGCTGATGGGCGCTACATGCGCTCTCTGAAATCTGTGCTCGGCACGTCACTGATGCACGAACCCCGCCGCATGATGGGCGAAACGCTCACATTCGTTGATATCATCGCGCGTTTTCTCAAAACCGTGAAAGCCCGCGCCGAAGACGCCTGCCACACCGAATTTCCTTATGCCCTGTCGGGCCGTCCCGTCCACTTTCACTCCAACGATGCAGAACGGGATGTCCAAGCCCTCCGCGACCTACAAAGCTGCTATGAACGCGCAGGATTTCGCGATGTGAAATTCCTCAATGAACCAGAGGCCGCCGCGCTAGCCGCTGGCCCTTTGCCCGAAGGTTCCACCAACCTGATTGTTGATATCGGCGGGGGCACATCTGACTTCACAATCTTCCGCACCACTGCGGATCAAACCGATATCATTGCCTCTTATGGTGTGCGTATCGGCGGCACAAACTTCGATAAATCCATCAGCTTTGACCACGTCATGCCGCTCATGGGCCGTGGCTCCCAAATCCGCAAAGAGCTGGGCACCGAACGCCTCACTGCGCCCAATGCCATCTACCAAGACCTCGCCACATGGGAAAAAATTCCCTTCCTTTACACAGCAGACACCCGTCGCAGCGTCGATCAACTGATCCGATTTGGCGTCGATCCAACCCTATTCGAACGTCTGCAAACAATTCTATCGGATGAATTGGGCCACGATCTGGCCTTTACCGTAGAGCGCGCAAAGATCGCCGCCAACAAAGCAGACCGCGACGCAGTTCCAATCGACCTCGGCCTGATTGAACGCGCACTGTCGACCACCCTCAGCGGCGAAAACCTCAGCGCTTCACTCAAAGACTACGCCACCGCAATTGGGGACACCGCAACCGAAACCTTGCGCATGGCCAACCTGTCCACCGACGACATCGACACGATCATCTTTGTGGGTGGCTCTTCGCTCATGTCTGCCGTCCAATCAGAACTCACAACACGCTTTCCTAACGCCGATCAAAAACACCAAGCCGCGTTTACAGGCATCGTCGAAGGTCTTGCGCTCGCCACGGCCCAACCGTTCTACGAATAAGAGCCGAACACCCCTTTTCTTATCCAAAAAACCCGCTTCCGCGTCAGGTCCGCGACGCCTCAAAAGCAGCCCAAGCGGCCTCGAACGCCTCAAAATCAAACCCGTCAGCCCGTGCTGGCTCCAGCACCACTTTCTCCGTCTCCAACAACTTCAAAATGGCTGCTTCCAACAGGTCAATCACATCGCTTGGGATCACCAACGCCCCATGCCGATCCGCGTGAACCAGATCACCGTCGTTCACAGTCATACCGAAAATCTCAACAGGCGTGCCAATCTCGCGCACATGCACAAACCCATGGCTCGGCCCAATGGACCCCGCCACCACTGGGAACCCGTCAGGCAAATCCCCAAGATCCCGCATCACGCCATTGGTCAACGCCCCGGCCATACCAAACCCTTTGTGGACCGTGGTGTTAATCTCCCCCCAATAGGCGCCTATCGCGTGCGGGTAATCCACATCCTCAACCACGGCAACGCAGCCCGAACCGCCCTCGGCCATGTGCCGATAATACGCCATCCGCCGCGCCTTGATCACATCAGCAGGCTCGCTCGGCGGTTCCACAGCGGCAATCTTCGCCGTCCGCGCATAGCCAACAACAACACCCGAAACATCAGAACACTGCATGGTGCCACGGGTAAAATCGTTAAACCCGCGCTTACCCTGCGCCACCTCAATCGCGTTGCACACAGTTGGCGTGTCCACCGATTGCAACAATTTCAACAAAGACGGTGTCATGCGCTTGCGATCTCCGCGCCTTTGGACAGGCTTTCCAACTTTGCATAAGCGATTTCTGGATCGACCGCACCAAATCCAGCAAAGGTGCCAAAACCGCAATCAGACCCCGCAACGACACGATCCGCACCGATAATGCCCACAAACCGTTCTATGCGCTGCGCCACCAATTCAGGATGCTCAATAAAGTTCGTCGTCGTGTCCACAACCCCTGGCACCAACACTTTGTCATCTGGAATTTCCGCACGACGATCCCGAAACACCGTCCATTCGTGGGCGTGGCGCGGGTTCGACGTTTCAAACAAAACATACTTTGATTTTGTGCGCATCAATGTGGAAAACACTGTGTCCATATCAATATCGCAACAATGCGGCCCTTCGTAATTGCCCCAACAAATATGCACCCGCACTTGATCCTGCGGCACGTTTTCCAACGCATAGTTCAGCGCATCCACATGGCCTTCGATTACCTTAACAAACTCTGCATCGGACAGATCCGCAAACAGCATATGCCGTGATAACGCCAGATCAGGGCAATCCAATTGCAAATCCAATCCCGCACCGACGATTGTCTCATACTCCGCCTTCATCGCATCCGCGAGCGCGCCAAGATAATCCTCTCGCGTCTTGTAAAAATCGTTTTGCAGGAACAGCGAAATCACCCCAGGCGAAGCTGCGTTCATAAATCCACGCTCTGCCCCATGTTTCGCCATCGCCGCTTTCAAGTTGGCGATATCCTTATTCAGCTCGCCTTGCCCTTTGGACGTCACCTCAGACGTACACATAGGCCGCGCGTATTGTGGTGTACCGCCATCATCAGCAAGCCGTTGCAGAAACGTTGGGAACATCTTCAAATCCGCAGGCGCGTTGCGCGGGCTATCACCTGAAAACCCTGTGTACCGGTCCTTTACATACGTGGCGTATGAAATCTTCGACGTTTCCCCGTCGGACACAAAATCCACACCTGCCGCCACCTGCTTTCGCACCGTTTCATCGACCGCCGCTGTCATACAGGCATCAAAGGCATCTTGGTCGAACGGCTCTTCTTTTTCACGGGCGAAGATGAAATCAACCACCTCTTGCGTGCGCGGCAGCGATCCAACATGGCTGGTCATAATCTTGGTCATCAGGGCGGTCCTTATAACGAATACGTTACCACCAAACTAGCAGCCCCAACCATCAATGCAAGCGTATGCAAAAACCTATTTCAAAACCCCAGCCGCCACCAATTCTGCGCGAGTCGGTTGCCATAAGTCTTGCGGCGACGTGGCAAACACCTGCTCTACAAACTGATCTGTCACACCCTGCGCACGCAGAAACGCGCGGTCCTTGTCCTCAACATCTGCCTTATTCACCGTCTGCACTTGCAGCGGGTCCACGAACCGATATCCGTGAAACCCCAGCACCGCATCAGGGCCCAATTCTCGTTTAACACCCCCGACAAACGCCAGCGTACAGGCCGAGAAACAAACGGCATCAACCCGCGTGTCCCACCCTTCAGATGTAGCCAGCAAACCAATGGCCCGCCCTGCTTGAACCTGCCCGCCTGTACTGTCCAAAACCAGCACGCGCACGCCCTCTACAGCTTTCAACTCTGTCAAAACTTGATAATCAATCTCGCCCGAAACCCGCGCCACGGGGCCTTCAACACTCACTTTGGGCGCATATCCCTGAACCACCAAATCCACAGGCGGTGCAGGCAAAGCTGCTCCAATCCCCACCAATACGTTTGATAAAACAGCGACACCTGCCGCGGCATAAACACCATAAACCCGCGTTAACGCCCCATCACGCAACACACGTTCCCCGTAACGCCACGCACCGACACTTTGCCAAACCGACACACCCAACAGCACAGGCACCAAAGCCAAGCCCAGAAACGCCACACCACGGGTCAAAACAATCGACGTGCCGACAAGCAACAAAACCGTCCAAACGAACCCCAAATGCCCGCGCCAAAATGTCGTTACAAATCCCATACCAAAAGCAAACGCCAAACGGCGCGTCAAAACAAGCCGCCCATTTCTTTTGGTTTTACCGCCCCGATGCGTTTACGCGTCAGCCACTTCAAGAATATGCACCCAAGTGTCTCCATACTTGCGCGCATCTAACATCGTGAATCCCGCAGGGCAGGCTTGTTCGCGGTTCTCTTCCCACACGATCAGCGCATCCTCTTGCAACCATCCCCCCGACAGTGCTGCGTTCAATGCCACTTCGCCCATCCCTTTGCCATAGGGTGGGTCAAGGAACACCAACCCAAACGGCTCTGCATCCCAAGGGCCGAGCTTTTTTGCGTCCCGCCGCGCCAATTTGACCTCACCTTGAACACGCAACATCTTGGCATTCTCGGAAATCAGCGCCCCTGCTTTGCGGCCGTCATCAACGAACTGCACAAAAGCAGCGCCCCGCGACAGCGCCTCAAATCCCAGCGCACCTGTGCCCGCAAACAGATCAAGCACGCGCACATCCGAAATCGGATCGCCGTAGCCACCGTTTACCAGCAGATTGAAGATACTCTCACGCACACGGTCCGTCGTGGGCCGCAAATGCGCCCCAGCATCGCCTTTACCAACAGATGCCAGCGCAGTTCCTTTGAACCGCCCTGAAATAATCCGCATTACAGCAAAGTTTTCAGCGCAACAGACGGGTCAGCGACGGCAGCCTTGTCAGGGGACTTCCCTGCTTCGATCAATCGCTTTCCAACCATATAGGAACGCGGTTCATTGGCCGCATCCACCGCTAACAATTCGTCACCTCGATAATACCAGAACGACGCATCGCCCTCTTTATCACCAGGGCGTGTGACCACGGTGTCATACCCAGTGTTCAGACCAGCAATCTGCAATTTCACATCGTATTGGTCCGACCAGAACCATGGCTTGGCCATATATTCTTTGCCAGCGCCCATGATATTTTCGGCCACAACTTCCGCCTGATCAATCGCATTTGGAACGCTTTCCAGTCGAATGCGCCCGCCGCGATACGGGAAGGACGCACAGTCCCCTGCCGCCCAAATCCCATCTACAGATGTGCGCCCCTGCGCATCCGTTGAAATCCCATTGTCGATGGTGCAACCCGCCATTTCAGCAAGACCGATCTCAGGCACAATCCCGACGCCCACGATTGCGAAATCCACGTCCAACGCGCGCCCATCGGACAGCACAGCTCCGCTTACACGGCCCTCACCTGTCAATCGCTCCAACCCAACACCTTCCAACACCTCAACACCATGCGCCGTGTGAAGGGCACGGAAGAAATCAGATGTTTCAGGCGCTGCCACACGTTGCAAAATGCGATCCGCCATTTCAACCAGCGTGACATGCACACCCTTCTTCGCAGCCACCGCAGCAGCTTCAAGGCCGATATACCCACCACCAATGATCAGCACCCGCTTCCCATCCGCGAACTCTGGCTCCATTGCGTCCACATCGGACAACGTGCGCACCGTATAAACGCCGCCCAAATCACCGCCAATGCTCGCAGGCAACCGCCGTGGCGCAGACCCAGTGGTCAAAACCAAATTATCATAGGCCATGTCACGCCCACCAACGGTCACAACCTTGGCCGCCGCATCGACAGCCGAAACCTCTGATCCCAACACCAACTCAATGTCATTCTCGCTGTAAAAACTCTCAGGCCGCAGATACATCCGCTCCAGCGTCATATCCCCCAGCAAATACCCTTTGGACAGTGGTGGCCGCTGATACGGCGGTGCTGTTTCGGCTCCGATCAACGTGATCTTCCCGTCAAACCCTCCATTGCGCAACTTCGCAACACAGGAGCTTCCAGCTTGTCCCGCACCTACAACAACCACATGATCCATATTCATCTCCGTTTGGGCTGGCACACTGCCGCCACCGTACTATAGTCAAGCACAACGTAAATCCAACTCAGAAGGAAACTGCAATGGCTATTGGAACAGGCGATACGCTTCCAGACGCAAAACTCGCAAAAATGGGCGCTGATGGCCCCGAAATGGTAGACGTGAACGCGCTCGCCTCTGGCAAAAAACTTGCGATCTTCGCACTCCCTGGCGCCTTCACGGGAACATGTTCCACGGCCCACGTCCCGTCCTTCATTCGCACCATCGATCAGTTCAAAGCCAA